>DATJKO010000258.1:0-2385 GCA_035491355.1 Pyrinomonadaceae bacterium | reverse complement strand
GCGGAGTCGAGCGCATTATCGTCGCTGCTTTCGAGTACGCGCGCGCAAACAACCGCACGCGCGTGACCATGGCTGACAAGTCGAACGTGCAGCGTTTCGGCGGCGATCTGTGGCAGCGTGTCTTCAAAGAAGTTGCGGCAGGTTATTCGGAGATTGCGGCGAATCATCAGTACGTCGACGCCATGGCGATGCACATGGTGCTAAATCCGGCGCAGTATGAAGTCATCGTTACCAATAATTTGTTTGGCGATATTCTCACGGACGTCGGCGCGGCGATTCAGGGCGGGCTCGGACTAGCGGCTTCCGGCAACATTCATCCCGGAAAAGTCTCGCTTTTCGAACCGGTTCACGGTAGCGCGCCGCCGTTGGCGGGCAAGGGAATCGCGAATCCAATTGGATCTATTCTGACATTGGCGATGATGCTAGAATACCTGGGTTTCCAAAAGTTGAGTGACGAAGTTGAAGCAGCAGTTCGTTCCGCGGTCTCGGCTAACGAGACGACGCGAGATCTCGGCGGGGAACTTTCTACAGAACAAGCGGGCGCGGCGATCATCGCTCGCCTGAATTAAGGGAAGCAGTAAACCGGTGCTTACTCACAAGCCGGAGCAATAGAAGTGGAGGCGTTATGACCAGTGCGGGGAAACTCACGACGAAGGCGATCGCGGTAATTGTAATAGTGGCGATGCTGGGTGCGGTGGGGCTTTCGCCAGTCATAATGGTGTTCTTCTTCGGAGTGATCCTGGTGATCTGGATCGTGGCGCGCCACACGCAGACGCGCGAGGTAGAGCGAATCTTTGATTTCTACGTCGCCGCGGAAGCAATCCTGCGCGAAGAGGAACGACGCTGGTACGGCTTCGAGATCGCTGAAGTGATCGAACAGGGCGAGTCGTTGTTGGAGACGATGCCCGACGCGCCCCCGCTCAACTACTTCGTCATCGGCGCGCTGTATCACCGGTTGGGAAATCATCAGGCGACCGTCGAGTATCTGACGCGCGTGATCGAAGACGAACGTTTCAACGAAACGCATCGCACCGTGCCGTCACCGCAACTCCGCCGCTACGTAACGATGTTGCGCCAGATCGAGTATCACCCATCAACCGCGCCGCAGACTCTCGCCGCCGTTCGCAGTCTGGAAAGAGCGCGACAAAAAATGGCCGGACGGTTGTTGATGGAGAGTCGCGGCTGGGTCGAACGCCAACCGCAAGTGGCGCCACAACCCGAAACTCCCGTGATACACGAGAAACCGCGGGCCGAGATGAAGTTTGCGCCATCGATGCCGTTGAGCTCGATCTCGCCGCCACCACCGATTACTACGGTCCTGCACGACGTCTATCAGGACGAAACGAATATTACGAATTAACAAATCCGCCCCCGCGAGTCTCGCTTGTTTGAAACTCTGACAGCCGAAATCATTGCGATCGGGTCCGAACTCCTCGCACCCGATCGCACTGACACCAACAGTCTCTGGCTCACCGAAAAACTCAACCGCCTCGGGATCGAAGTCAAACTCAAAACGATCGTCGGAGACGACGACGCGCGCCTCGAAGAAACAATTAAAGACGCCGTGCGCAGATCGAAAGTGGTGATTACGACCGGAGGTCTTGGTCCGACGGAAGACGACATCACGCGCAAGATCACGGCACGGGCACTTGGTCGACGATTGCTGCTCGATGAAGTTGTCCTGGACGAGATTCGACAGCGGTTTCAGAGTTTCGGCGTATCGATGCCGGAGCGAAACTCGCGCCAGGCAATGGTGATCGAAGACGCGGAAGTGTTGCCGAATCCGAACGGTACGGCGCCGGGGATGTTCATCGATCATCAGGGAACGGCCGTTGTCCTGCTGCCGGGTCCGCCCCGGGAGATGCGGCCGATGTTTGAGAACCACGTGAGTGAACGACTCGTGGGCCGCGCGGGAAGTTTGCGCGTCGTGCGACGGATGTTGCGCGTGGCGGGAATGGGTGAGTCTGCGGTTGATGAAAAGATCGCGCCGGTCTACACGCAGTATGACAATCCGGTCACGACGATTCTGTTCAATCAGAGCGAAATCGAGATTCATCTGACGGCGCGCGGACGGACGGAGAAGGAAGCAAACGACTTGCTGGATCGCTTGTCTGGGCAGATTGAGGAGCAGTTGGGCAACGCGGTGTTTTCGTTTGCGGGCGAGACGATGGAAGAGGTCGTCGGATTGAAACTGGCTGTTGGTGGTTACACTTTGGCGGTCGCTGAAAGTTGTACTGGCGGGTTGTTGGCACAGCGGTTAACTGACGTACCGGGCTCGTCGAAGTATTTCATCGAGGGTGTGGTGGCGTATGCAAACGACGCGAAGATCAGAACTCTTGGTGTTGAGCCGATGCTGTTGCTGGAGCACGGGGCTGTGAGTGCGGC
>DATJKO010000257.1:0-4632 GCA_035491355.1 Pyrinomonadaceae bacterium | reverse complement strand
ACCGCGCGGTTGCGCGCAATCATCGCGATCCATGGTCCAAATGCCGCTCGGTCGCGCAGCGTGTGCAGCTTCCTGTACGCGTGCAGGAAGATGTCCTGCACCAGATCGGCGACTTCGGCACGGGGAACGCGGGCGAGCAGGATGCCGTGTACGAGCGGCGCGTAAAGATCGTAGAGCCTGCCGAAACCTTCGCGGTCACCTTCGAGTGCCGCACCGACGAGCACGGCCTCGACGGCCGTCTCTTTTACTTGTTGGGTTGCGGCGTTTGCCTGCGGTGTCATCAGAAGCACGTCCGCCGTGGCATCAAGCTCGTACATCGTGTTGCCTCGATCCGGTTTTGACATCGACTAAGACGGGAGAGAGTCGGAGAGTGTTAACAACAATCTAGGAATTACGCAGCAACTACGCAGATACGCGAGACGGCAGCGCCGGGTTTTCTTCGGAAGTCAGCTTCAGGAGTTCCGGAGTGGGCGAGACCACGGGAATGAACCAGGTAACGAAGGTGAATGCGATCATGGCAAGCGTACCCGCGACGCCACCTTCGATGCCGTAATTCCCGCCCGTCAGCCAAACCGGACCCAGGTCGTCTCCTCTTAATAATGAACTGGAGACGAGGCGAACGCCGCTGACCGGTAAGCCAAATATCCAGCCGAGCGCGAAGTTCCAACCCCAATGAACGCCCAAGGGAAACCAAAGGCTGCGCGTTTTCAGATACGCGACGCCGAGCCACACGCCCGCGAGGATGGTGTTTACCAGTGCAACGATCGAGACGTTCGGGTTCCCGAGATGGATGAGGCCAAACGGCACCGAAGTCACGAGCACACCGAACACCGCGAGTCGAGCGCGAGCGAACGTTTGTAGTGGATAACCTCGGAACGCAGCCTCCTCCGCAAGCGCCGCCACAAACAGCAACGCGCTGGAAGTAATTAGCGACCGCACCGACGCCGCCACCATCTCGCTTCGCACCAGTGAAAAACGAAGTGCGCCGTTGGACATTGCGATGACTACCGCGAGCGCCAGACCTGCGATACCGACCACGGAGCCAACGATCAGATCTCGCACCCATCGCTGGTGCAAAGTGAGGCCAAGCGATCGCCAGGGCAAACCTTCCAGAAACCGAGCGCACAGATAACCGGCGCCGAGTCCAGTCGCGAGAAAAGTCACTCGATAAGCGAAATCAGCGGCGTACCCGGCGTAACGAAACGGCGGCACGTAGTTGCGACCGACGGCATACACCACCCGCAACCCGACCTCCATAAAGATCGAGATCAGGATGCACAGGAGAATGTACAGGCCCAAACGCCACCCGCTTCGGAGGCGGCCAAACTGGTTGAAGAAGACGTCGCGGAGGCGCATTAAGAGGTTGGCATTCTAGCAGCAACGGACGGATCCGCGTTATCCGTGTGCTAGACTTTGCGCAACGCTCAATGGTCGAAAGCCGCGAAAATCTGACACCCGAGCAGCGGGAACGAAACCGCCGTCGCCGTCGCGTGTTGCTCTGGGTACTGGGCACGACCGTGCTCCTGTTGCTCGCGATTATCGTGTCGCAACAGCTGTGGCTGTGGACCGTGATCCGGCCCGACACCGCTTCCGACACACTGGTCCTCTACGCGCTGTCCACACTCAACTTCGTCGCGTTCGTTGTTTTCCTGTTTATCTTTGTGCGCAACCTGCTGAAGTTGCGGCGTGAGCGCGAAGAGCGGCAACTCGGTTCGAAGGTCAAGACACGCCTGCTGGTCTATTTCATTTCGATCAGCTTTCTGCCGATCACGGCGATGGCGGTGTTCTCGTACCTGTTTCTGAATCGATCGCTGGAAAAGTGGTTCAACCCGCTTCCCGAGGAAATTCTGCAACAGGCGCAGCAAGTGCGCCGGGAGACGCTGGAGAGTTACGAAGAAACGCTGCGCGACAACGCTTCGCTGCTGGTCTTGTTACTAAACAAGCAGGAGCCGGAAGAGCGACAGTCGACGTTGGACCAGGTCGTCGCTTCCGGCCAACTGGCGTCCGCGGAGATTGTGGGACCGGGCGGAACTGTAGTAACGAGCAGCCGGTCCGGTGTGCCGGCGTCCGACAACGTCCTGGAGGTGCCGCTGAACAACTCCGAAACGCTTCGCGTCGCGGCGCAGAAACGGGTGACGAATGATCTGAGCGACTTCGTCAGCGCTTCCGAGCGCGATTATCAGGAGCTGGTGAAGAAACAACGGCGCGTGCGTTTGTTGGGACTGTCGACGCTGGGCTTGATGACGCTGATCCTGCTGTTTGTTTCGAGTTGGGTCGCGATCTATCTGGCGCGCGGCATTGCCACGCCGATCAAGGCGCTGGCGGAAGCGTCGAAGGAGATCGCGCGCGGGAATCTGTCGCATCGGGTCACGACTTTCGCGGACGATGAGTTGGCTTTGCTGGCGGAGTCGTTCAACCAGATGACCACGCAACTCGAAGAAAACCGCAGCCGTATCGAAGCAGGCGCGGCGGAGCTGCGCGATAAGAATCTCGCCCTGCGTGAACGTCGCAACTACATCGAGACGGTGTTGCAGTCGTTGTCGACCGGCGTCGTTTCCGTCGATGAGAACGATCGGGTGACGACCTTCAATCGATCGGCTTCGCGGATGTTCGGTTTGGCCGGAAGAATCGAGAACACCCCGCAGTTACAAAGTCTGATCGATGTCGAAGACTGGCTCGTGGTCGATCGACTCCTAAGACGCGCGCGTCGTACGGGTCACGCCACCGAGCAGACGCAACTCGAAAGCGGCACGACCAACGGAGGCGGGCCGTTGCCGGTGGCAATGACCGCCACCGCGATGCGTGATGCAAAAGGTCCGCGGCCCGGCGTGGTGCTCGTGATCGAAGACTTGTCGGAGTTGCTGGCGGCACAACGGGCGGCGGCGTGGAGTGAAGTCGCGCGGCGAATGGCGCACGAGATCAAGAATCCGTTGACGCCGATTCAACTTTCAGCAGAACGGATTGCCAAGAGTTACCTGCGCGCTTATCCGAACGGTGTGAACAACGGTGCCAACGGCAGCACTGAAGAAGAGCGAAAAGTTGCGGCGGTGATTGCGGAGTGTACCGAGACGATCGGCAGGGAAGTAGCTGGTTTGAAAGCGATGGTGGACGAGTTTTCCCGTGTCGCGCGGCTGCCGGCTACGCGACTCGAAGTGTCGAACCTCAACGAAGTCGTCAACCAGGCCGTCGGCTTGTACGAGGAACGACTCGACGGGGCGCGCATCAATCTGCAACTCGATCCGGATCTCCCGGCAACCATGCTCGACGTGGAACAGATCAAAAGAGTGTTTGTAAATCTCATCGACAACGCACTGGACGCCCTCGCACACGTGAACGATCCGAAGTTGATTACGATTAGCACGAGCCGCGACGTTGAAACGGGCCTGGTGCGTGCGGAAGTTGCAGACACAGGCAAGGGCATCGCGCCGAACGATTTTCGTCGTTTGTTCGAACCGTACTTTTCACGTCGCGACAGCGGCACCGGTCTCGGACTCGCTATCGTTCAACGAATTATTCTCGAGCACGGCGGAACGATCCGCGCCGCGAACAACGATCCGCGAGGCGCGAAGTTTGTAATTGAGTTACCCGTGAACCACGCATAAAACTACGACAGCATGGATTCGATTCTCATAGTTGACGACGAACGCGGCATTCGCGAGACGTTGCGCGCCGTCATGGAAGACGAGGGGTTCTTCGCCGATGCCGTGTCTACCGGAGAAGAGTGCCTGAAAGCCCTCGGTCGCCGCGCCTACGGCTGCATCCTGCTCGACGTGTGGCTGCCCGGCATCGATGGCCTGGAGACGCTCAAACAACTTCGCGCCGCCGGTTCCGACTCTGCGGTCGTCATCATCTCCGGTCACGGCAACATCGAGACCGCCGTGCGCGCGACGAAACTCGGCGCTTTCGACTTCATCGAGAAACCGCTCTCGATCGAAAAGACCGTGCTCACGGTTCGTAACGCGCTCCGGCAGCAACGGCTCGAAATGATGAATGCCGACATGGCTGCCGCGCTCGCACGCGAGTACACGATGGTCGGTGAGTCAGTCGCGATGCGTGCGTTGCGCAAGCAGATCTCCATTGTTGCTCCGACTGACGGGCGCGTCTTGATCTATGGCGAGTCAGGTACGGGAAAAGAACTGGTGGCCCATGCCATCCACGCCGAATCCTTGCGCGTGGCCGCACCATTCGTCGAAGTCAACTCCGCTGCAATTCCGGAAGAGCTGATCGAATCGGAACTGTTCGGCCACGTTAAAGGCGCGTTCACCGGTGCGACTGCGGCGAAGAAAGGGAAGTTTGAACTCGCCGACGGCGCCACGATCTTCCTCGACGAAGTGGGCGATATGAGTCCGAAGGTGCAGGCGAAAGTGTTGCGCGTGCTCGAAGAGCAGCGTTTCGAGCCGGTCGGAAGCGGCACGTCGATCAGCGTTGACGTGCGCATCATAGCGGCGACCAACAAACGCCTCGACGTCGAGATCGAACAGGGAAACTTTCGCGCTGACCTGTTCTATCGCCTGAACGTGATTCCGTTCGAGTTGCCGCCACTGCGCGAGCGACTCGAAGACGTACCGTTGCTGGTTGATTACTTCAATCAGCACTTCTCGCGGTCCTATGGCAAACGGCCGAAACAGTTTC
>DATJKO010000256.1:0-2698 GCA_035491355.1 Pyrinomonadaceae bacterium | reverse complement strand
ATGGTGGCGCGAACGTACACTCGAAACGCTTGATCGAGTCGTGAACATGGAGATGGTTGCCGACGTGCCGTTGGGATCGTTTCTTTCGGGCGGCATCGACTCGTCGGGCATCACCGCGCTGATGCAGCGACACGTCAACGGCCAGCGCATCAGCACGTACACCGTCGGCATCGAGAGCCAGGACCTGCGTTACGACATCATTCCCGACGACGTGCGCTGGGCGCGCATCGTCAACGAACAGTTGCAGACTGACTATCACGAGATCATGCTGCAACCGTCTGTCGCGGAGCTCCTGCCCAAGCTCGTCTACCACATGGAAGAGCCGCCAATCGACATGGCGATTCCGACCTACCTGATTTCCCGCGCGGCACGTGAAACGTTGACGGTAATGCTCTCGGGCATGGGTGGCGATGAAGTCTTCGCCGGTTACCCACGTCAACTCGCAATGCAGCTGGCGTCGGCATTCGATCCGGTGCCGCAACTGCTGCGACGGCCGTTGATGAGAACCGTCGCCGGCGTATTGCCAGGTGGCTTGCCGGGGAAACTTACCGCGCCGCTGCGCAACGCGAAAAAGTTCGCGCGCAGTGCCGCGCTCGATTTTGAGGATCGTTACCTCGGATACGGCACTTACTTTACTGATGAAATGAAGCACCGGCTCTATTCAGACGAGTGGCGCGAGCGCACGCGTGAGTTCGACGCTTACGCAATGCATCGGTCGTACTTCGCCGAGACTGATGGCGCTGCGCCGTTGAATCGTCTGCTCTATGTCGATCTGAAAACGTTTCTGCCCTGCCTGAACCTCATGACGACGGACAAAATGTCGATGGCGGCGAATCTCGAGGTGCGAGTGCCGTTCCTCAATCGCGAGATGATCGAAATGGCGGCGCGCATGCCGCCGCGGCTAAAACTTCACGGGCTTAAGCGCAAATACATTCTCAAACGAGCGCTCGAAGGCGTACTGCCGAAGGACGTGATCTGGAGGCGAAAGGCGGGGTTCGGGGCGCCCATTCGGTCGTGGCTGCGTGGTCCGCTGCGGCCGTTGATCGCCGACCTTCTGTCGGAAGACGTGGTGAAACGCCGCGGTCTGTTCCGGCCGAAAGAAGTCAAACGGGTGCTGGACGCCAACTTTTCCGGACGCGAAGACTATAACCTCCAGGTTTTCCAGCTTTTAGGTCTGGAACTGTGGTTTAGAGCCTTCTTAGATTAAACCGAGGCAATCTAGAAAGGAATTTTCCCGCAAAGGCGCAAAGGCGCAAAGAAAACCTGCCCGAACAATAGAAATCATTCGGTTTTAATCCAAGAAGACTCTAAACCACAGTTCCGGACCTAGAAGCTGGAAAAACCTGTCTTCCTTTGCGCCTTTGCGCCTTTGCGGGAGCATTGCTTTCTGGGCGGATTTGCGTCCCCAAAGGCGCAAAGAAAACCCCTCCATGCCCAACAAGAGAAAACATTGACAATCACGCGGGTCGCGGTCTAATCTGCTACTGGCGAGCTGAGCCCCACGTGGCGCTCGTCCGACCTTCAAGAGCCCTCACGGCCTCGAAAGTCTTGGCTGATACAGCCCATGATCATCACTCAAAAAGTCGCAAGGGCCAGAGGCCACGTAGTACACCCGACGAAAACGCCGGGAAACTCTCGCTGCGTGCTTTTGGCTGAAGATGACGCTGCCCTGCGGCGATACATCGAGGTGTTGCTTGAACGCGCTGGGTATGAAGTCGTCTCTGCTGCAGACGGACTGGAAGCGATGAAGGCGCTGTTGACTGTGACGGTCGACGTCGTGGTGACGGACGCTGTGATGCCGAATGTGAGTGGTTACGAGTTATGCCGGTTTGTGAGGAGCAGCCAGCATCTCTGTCATTTGCCGATTATTCTCTTGAGTGGTCTCGACCCGAAGAACGCCGAGACCGAGCAGGTGAACGCGTTCCTCGCCAAGCCGATCACGCCCGAAAGCCTGTTAGCGTGCATTCGCAGGGTCTGCGTTGGCGCCGCTGATTAGATCGTCGAGCGGCGTGTACGGGATCTCCTGGTCTAACGCAACCGCCTCATACGTACAAGCACCCGCAAAAGTATTGACGCCTTCCTTCAAACCCGGATCGCTTGCGATAGCGTGAAGGAAACCCTTATTCGCGAGTTTCACAGCGTACGGCAGCGTCGCATTCGTCAACGCGAAGGTTGAGGTGCGTGGCACTGCGCCCGGCATGTTGGCGACGCAGTAGTGCAACACGCCTTCGACGTAGTAAGTCGGGTTCGAGTGTGTTGTCGGATGCGTAGTCTCGATGCAGCCACCTTGATCGACGGCAACGTCGACGATCACGGCGCCGTTCGGAACTTCCTTCAACATGTGGCGCGTGATCAGTGTCGGTGCGGCCGCGCCTTTCACCAGCACGGCGCCAACGATCAGATCCGCTTGCGAGATCGCGTCCTGAATCATGTAAGCGCTGGAAGCGAGCGTGGAGATCTTCGACAGGAAAATGTCGTCGAGTTCGCGCAATCGATCGAGGTTGTTGTCAATGATCGTGACGTGCGCGCCCATACCGACAGCCATCTTCGCTGCGTTTGTCCCAACAACGCCACCGCCGATGATCACAACGCGCGCCGCCGGCACACCCGGTACGCCGCCCAGCAGAATTCCGCGTCCACCACTCATCTTCTCGAGATAATGCGCGCCAACCTGAATCGCCATGCGGCCCGCAACTTC
>DATJKO010000255.1:0-5436 GCA_035491355.1 Pyrinomonadaceae bacterium | reverse complement strand
AAGGGTTATGTCCATAACGGTTTCAGTTTCAATGGTCGCAGCTTTGGCACTGTGATGGAGGAAACTGATCGCCGAACGAGAGGAAGATAATCCGTTAAATCCGTGGTCAATGCTCTTGATCGAGCTTTCGCCGATCTAATCGTCAGCCTGCAAGAGATCGTTCGATTGGTCGATCCGGCTTTACTGTACCGGCCAGCTGCGGGAGGTTCAGTCGGAGAGCAGGTCCTGCGCAGTGCGGCGGCGATCGAGCAGACCTTTGGCGGCTTGACGGCAAACCTGTGGGACGATCCGTTCGAGTGGACGTTGCCCGAGACTTTGTCGACGCCAGCGTTGATCATCGAATATCTGTCGGAAGTGGATGCATCGCGAGAACGTGTCTTCAACGCGATCGACGACGATGCGGCGTTGAGTAAGTACGTTTCAGTTCCGTCCGGTGAATCAAGGCCGCTGATCGATCCATTGATTGAGACACTCGTACGGGCGAGTGATTATCGCGGTCGGGCGGTCAGCCACCAAAAAGCACAAGAGGGCACAAAGGATTTCACCGCATAGTTTTTGTGTCTTTTGTGTCTTTTTGTGGCTATTATCTAGCGCGTCGTAAGACTCTGTTGGCGAGGAACAACCTCCATGTTTTGTCCGCAATGCGGTCAGCAACAAACTACTGGAGCGATCAGGTTCTGTTCGCGGTGTGGTTTTCCGCTTGACGGCGTGATTCAACTGCTCAGCAGCGGCGGCATGATGCCGATCTATCGCACGTCCGACGAACCTGTTGCCATCTCCCCGCGACGCAAAGGAGTGAAGCAGGGTGGCATGCTGCTTTTGTCGGGCGCTGTCCTGGTTCCGCTGCTGGGGGTGATGGCGAGTTTTGGTCACTCGGCCTTTCTCGAAATCCTGGTGGCGTTTGCCGCGATTATCTGTTTTATCGGTGGTCCATTGCGGATGCTCTACGCGGGGCTGTTCGAGGAGGGCGCGCCGAGCCCAATGAGAATGTACGGACCACCGCCCGGCGCCCAGCCGCAGTTTAGACCACCCATGCAACAACAAGCACTGCCGCAACCGCCGGCGCGTTCGCCGAGCAGTTGGCGCGCACGACCAAACACCGCCGAATTGGTGACCCCACCGAGCGTCACGGAAAACACCACGCGATTACTGGAGAAGGAAGATCGCACCGAACGATAACCTGTCACTGGCCGAACGATTACGCGAACGAATTCGTCTTCAAGGCCCAATCACTTTTCACGACTGGATGAATGCGGCCCTCTACGACGAGGCCGAAGGTTATTACCGGCGAGCCGATCGCAAACGTTGGGGCAGGGAAGGTGACTATCGCACCAGTCCCGAGCGCAGCGAACTTTTCGCGGCGACCTTCGCGCGTTACTTCGCAAGACTTTACGACGAACTTCAGCGCCCGTCCGAGTGGACCATCGTCGAAGTTGGTCCTGGAGGTGGTCACTTTGCGACGAGCATGTTGCGCGCCTTGCAGGACAGCTTTTCGCAGGTATTCGGCGCGACTCGTTATGTCCCGATTGAAACGAACGACGAGCTGAAAGCGCTAACGCCGATCAATGCCGGAGTTTTCTTTTCCAATGAGCTGCTGGATGCGTTTCCCGTTCACCGTCTCACCAGGACGGGCGATGAGCTATCCGAGCTCTATGTAGCGCTTAACGTAGATGAGAGATTTGTTTGGTCCGCTGGACCCTTGTCGACGCCTGCGTTGGCTGAATTCTGTCGCGAGTATTCAGTTGAGCTTGAAGAAGGCCAGTCGATTGAAGTCAATCTCGCGATCGATGAGTGGCTCAGCCTTGTAGCTGCGAAACTGGAAACTGGGTTTTTAATCTCCGTCGATTACGGCGCTGAAGCGTGTGACCTTTACGACGTCGCGCTGCGGCCCGAGGGAACGCTGCGGGCATTTTCGCGTCACGAGTTTGTCGACGACGTCTTATCGCGCCCGGGTGATTACGACATAACGGCGAGCGTCAACTGGACGCAGGTGCAGGCCGTCGCCTCGCGACTGGGTTTTGCGACTGTCGAGTTCGCCCAGCAGGACCGGTTTCTCATGTCGGCCGGATTGCTGGACGAACTCGAACGCCGCCTGTTGCAAGCCACCTCAGACGCCGACAAGCTCGCGTTGAGCACCGGCGTGCGCGAGATGATTCTGCCCGGAGGGATGGGCTCGAGTTTTCAGGTACTAGTGCAGAAAAGAGGAGTTTAAAAAGAACCGATGCTGATTGATGTTTCTCATACTGTCGAACACGGAATGATTACTTACAAAGGTTTGCCCGCGCCGGTGATCTCCGATTTCATGTCGCGCGAAGACTCGCGCAGTCATTACGACGAAGGCACGGAATTTCACATCGCGAAGATCGATATGGTGGCGAACACCGGAACTTATATCGATAGCCCGTTCCATCGTTACGCGCGTGGCAAGGACCTGGCCCATCTCGCGCTCGAATCGCTGGCGAACGTTGACGGCATCGTCGTGCGTTGTTCCGATCGCGCTGTGAGCGAGCAGGCGCTGAACGGTCTCGATGTGCGCGGCAAGGCAGTGTTGTTTCAAACCAATTGGGATCTGCACTGGCGAACTGACACGTATTCGAACGGCGAGCATCCGTTTCTCACTGACGGCGCCGCGACGTATCTCGCCAAAGGCGGCGCCGCCATCGTCGGGATTGATTCCTACAACATCGATTCGATCACTGACGGCCGCCGGCCCGTCCACTCGATCCTGTTGGGTCACGACATTCCGATCGTGGAACATCTCTGCGGGCTTCGCGAAGTTCCTGATTCAGGTTTCAAATTCTTCGCGGTGCCGGTGAAGGTCGAGCAATTCGGCACGTTTCCTGTCCGAGCCTTTGTGATCGTGTAACACGAATACCTTGGAGGCCCAGATGTCTTTATACGCAAGACTCTCCCTGTTCTTGTTGATTGCGGCGAGTGCCGCATTCGCCCAGCAACCCCGCCCCTACTTGACCGAGCCGGCACTCTCGCCGGACCGCAAGGAGATCGCGTTCGTCTCGGGCGGTGACATCTGGACCGTGCCGTCAACGGGCGGCGTGGCGACTCTGCTCGTCTCGCATCCCGCTACTGAGTCGCGTCCGTTTTATTCGCCGAACGGCGAACAGCTCGCGTTTGTTTCGACGCGCACAGGCGGGGGCGACATCTATATGCTGACGTTCGCTTCTGGCGACCTGAAGCGAATCACTTTCGACGACAGTCTCGATCAGCTCGACGGCTGGTCGCGTGACGGCAAATGGCTTTACTTGAGTTCCACTAGTCGCGACATCGGTGGGCTAAATGATTTGTACCGGGTGGCGGCGACGGGTGGCACGCCGATGCAGGTTAGTGCGGATCGTTACACAAACGAGTTTTTCGGCGCGCCGTCGCCGGATGGGAAGACGATCGCGTTCAGCGCGCGGGGGATCGCGTCGAACCAGTGGTGGCGCAGGGGTCACAGCCATATTGATGAGGCGGAAGTCTGGTTGTTGCGCTCGTTTGATAACGGATCAGCAACCTACGAGCGCGTGACCGAAGCGGGTGGCGCGAAAGAGATGTGGCCCATGTGGAGAGCCGACGGGCGTCGTCTCTATTACGTTTCGGATCGCAACGATGCGAGTAACAAGAGTGGCGCGCAAAACGTTTGGGTCACTACGCCTGGGCGTGCCGAGTATCACCGGCTTTCGAACTTCACTGACGGGCGCGTGCTTTGGCCCAGCATCTCTTACGACGGCCGCGAAGTTGTTTTCGAACACAACTTCGGTATCTGGAAGTTGGATACTGAGAGTGGCAAGACTACTGAGGTTGCTATCACGCGACGCGGCGCCGCTTCAGGCCCGGGGATTGAGCGGCTACAGCTTACCAACCGGATCACCGAGTTACAGTTGTCGCCGGATGGGAAGAAGGTCGCTTTCATCGTGCGTGGCGAGGTGTTCGCCGCGTCCGCGGCTGATGGCGGTGATGCGACGCGCGTGTCGAAGACACCCGCTGAGGAGTACCAGGTCGCCTGGGCGCCTGACAGTCGCCGGCTCGTTTATGTTTCCGGCCGCGACGCCAGGCCACATCTATTTCTTTACGACTTCAACACGAACACCGAAACGCAACTCACCAGCGACAACGCCGACGATTCGACGCCGCGTTTTTCGCCCGACGGAAAATCGCTGGCCTTCATTCGCGGCGCGAAAGAGTTGCGCGTCATCGACATGGCTGACAAGAAAGAGCGCGTGGTTGTAACCGCATTTTTCGAACGACCGCCGATCGTCGCGGATCGACCGTACGTGTGGTCGCCGGACAGCAAGTGGCTGGCCTACGTTCCCGTTGGCGAGAACCAGTTCAAGAATCTTCATATCGTCGCTGCTGCTGGTGGAGAAGGGAAGCCGGCAAGTTTCCTGGCGAACGTGTTCTGCAACACCGTCTCATGGAGTCCGGATGGCACGTACATGTTGTTTGATTCGGGTCAACGAACTGAGAGCACGCAACTCGCGCGCGTCGATCTCGTGCCGCGCACGCCGCGCTTTCGCGAAGATCAGTTTCGCGATTTATTTAGGGAGGAAACGCCGCGCAACTCTCCGCGACCTGAACCTCGTCCGTCTCCTGCTGAAACTCCGGCAGCGTCTCCGAGTCCAAGCCCGGCGGCGAGTCCGTCCGATGAGCGTCGAGCGGCGCCAAAGCCGGTACAAATCGTCTTCGACGACATTCGCCGGCGTCTCAGCTTGTTGCCGGTCGGTTTGGACGTGAACGAACAGAGCGTGAGTCCCGACGGAAAATGGGTCGTGATGATCGCGAACTCCGCGAATCAATCGAACCTGTATGTCTATTCACTCGACGAACTGTCGCGCGATCCGATTGTAGCCAAGCAACTGACCTCGACCGCCGCGACAAAGAACTCACCGCAGTTCACGCCTGACAGCAAGGAGATCTTCTATCTTGATAATGGTCGGATCGGCGCGGTGAACCTCGAGGGACGAACGCGTTCGGTTGCGGTCACGGCGGAAATGGATGTCGACTTCTCGCAGGAGAAGATGGAAGTGTTCCGGCAGGGTTGGTCCTACCTGCGCGACCATTTCTATGATTCCAATTTTCACGGCGTGAACTGGCAGCAGGTTCGCACGAACTACGAACCGCTCATGGCCGGCGCGCAAACACCAGACGAGATGCGCCGGTTGCTCAACTTGATGGTAGGTGAGTTGGATGCGTCGCACCTGGGTGCGGCGGCGCCGGCGTTCGGCGCTCCTGGTCCAGCCACGGGCCGCCTCGGGCTGCGTTTCGATCGACGTGAGTTTGAAACGAGCGGCCGCCTGGGGATCACGGAAGTCATTCCGTTGGGTCCCGCAGCGATTGCCGGAACGATCAAAGCCGGCGACTACCTTAACGCTGTCGATGGGCGCAACATCGACGCCACCACGAACCTGGACGAGTTGTTGAACTACAAGATTGGTCGAC
>DATJKO010000254.1:0-10444 GCA_035491355.1 Pyrinomonadaceae bacterium | reverse complement strand
TTACGGGCTTGGCGTTTCGCAGGACTGTCGCTTCGCTCATCTGGTTGGTCACGGCGGTGGATTGCCGGGTTATGGGTCGCTGATGCGTTGGCTGCCGGAGTACGGCGTCGGCATGATCGCGATGAGTAATCGGACGTATGGCGGGTTTGGCGGTCTCTTCACCGATGCTGCGAATGAACTGTTCAAGACGGGTGCGTTGCAGCCGCGCGTCGTGCAACCCTCAGCGGCGTTGCTTTCCGCGCAGGCCGATGTGTCGCAGTTGATCATCAAGTGGGACGATGCGCTGGCGAACCGTATTGCCGCTGACAATCTGTTCCTTGATGTTGCTGCTGATGTGCGGAAGGCGCGGTGGCAGGAGTTGGCGAAGGAGCATGGTGTTTGCCGTCCGGGGAACTCGATCGAGCCTGAGAACGCGTTGCGTGGGACGTGGAAGATGATGTGTGAACGAGGATGGTTGGAGGTCGGGATCACGCTTGCGCCGACGATGCCGCCGAAAGTTCAGTTGATCAATATCGCACCTGTGTTACCGCCGGATGCGGAGATGACGAAGATGACTGAGACCGTTGGAAAGCTGCTCGTTGCGTGGGACGCAGACGTGGTGAAGTCGATTGCCGCGCCATCGTTGGACGTCGAACGAATGCGACGTCAGTTTGCGAGCGCGTCGGCGTGGGGCGCGTGCAAAGTTGGTGAGACGTTGAGTGGCAACGGCACGCGCAGCAGCACCGTGCGGCTGGTTTGCGAGAAGGGTCCAATGGCCGCGCGTGTTGCGGTCGATCCAAACTCACACAAACTCACGGGCGTAGACTTAATTCCGCTTCGTGAACAGCGGTGTGCTCCGTAAAGATTGGGTAGGCCTCTTCCTTTGCGTCTTTGCGCCTTTGCCGGAGAGTCAACTGCCGGCGCGAGAATGATCCCGCAAGGCGCAAAGAATATCCGAAACGCGCAGAGCTAGTAGCCCGTCACGCCATGCCGGCGCGGCGTTGCATTTCGCGCAAGGTGTCGGGAATGAATGAGGTGATCTGGTGAGTGTCTTCGCGGCCGTCCGCGTAGGTCTGGTAGAGATTGAAGTCGGGCAGTGAAAGACAACTAAGCGGCGACTGCTGGTTGTACCCGGTATCGAGCCCGACCGCGCTGTGTGAAATATAAATCCCGTGACGACCGAGCCGCCCACGCAACGGCAATAACGGTGTGGGCGTGTGACCAAACACACACGGCTTCCCACGATAGTTCTTGTAGAAATCCATATCGCGCATCCATAGCAACGACGTCTCCGAACTCTCGCTTGGATGTTTACCCTCATCAAGCCCCGCATGCACGTAAATCGCGTGCTCGTCTTCGTGATAGAACGGCAAACTCCGCATGAACTCGAGATGCTCGACCGGAAACGCACGCTCAAACGTGACTCTCATGTCCTCCAGATCCTGATCGGGATCGGTCCACGGCGACTGCCCGGTGTACTGCTCGTAAGTTCGTTCGCCACCCGTCACTGGCGTTAACCACATTGTCGAATGTCCGTCGAGAAAATCCATCACCATCTGTTCGTGATTTCCGCGCAGACAGATCACCCGCTCCGGATTCTCGCGACACAGGTTGAGAATGTGATTGACGCAACCGGGCGCGTCGGCCCCGCGGTCGACGAGGTCGCCGAGGAACACGAGCGTGTCTGATTCCGGATCTCGCGGCAGCATGTCGAGCAGGTTGAGGAGCTGCGCGCAGCGTCCGTGGATGTCACCAACGATAAAAGTTTTCATTCAGACTGGTTCCCAGGTTCTACGCTGCGGTTGCGGATGCCCTTCATCAATTCGAGGAAGCGAGGGTCTTCATGCATGTCCGTCCAATTCGGATCGGATTCGAACCACCGGTAATTCTCATTACCGAGTTGAATCGCGGTCTCCAGCCATCTGAGTGCTTCTACCTGACGGCCTTGTAAAAGGTAGGCGGAGGCGAGCCAATAAGATATATCGTAATCGGCCTCAGCCACCAGCCTGACTTTCTGCGTGAGTTGTTCGTTCGCCTTCGTATGGTGTCCCTGGGCGCTGAGCGCGATCGCCAGCACGGGACGGATGCCGTCCATTTGCGGATGGCGTAGCAGTACCTCTGAAACAATTCCAATCGATTCCTCGACCTGCCCGCGATAGAAAAGCACGCACGCGCGGATCACCTTGATCATCGGATGTTCCGGCTCGAGTTCGGCGCCCTGGTCCAACTCGCGCAGTGCCTGATCGTATTCCTTCTGATACATGAAGATGCGCGCACGGTTGTAACTCGCCAGTACGCGCTCGCCCGGGTTGAGTTTCACCATGCGATCGTAACTGCGCATCGCCTTCTCGTAATCGCCGTCAAGACGCGCCACGACACCACGCACAAACTGCACACCGGGATCGTTTGGATACTCTTCACGCAACGTGTCGACTGCCGCCCGCGCCTTCTGCTTCTGCCCTTCGGTCAGATAGATGAAGACCACCTGCATGCGCGCTTCGAGCAGTTTGGGATCGAGCGACAGTGCTTTCTTGAACGCAAGCTTCGCTTTGTCGTGATCGCCCGCCTGGCCCAGCCCTTTCAAAACGCGATTGATGTAGGAACTACCGAGCGCCGAATAAGCGAGGGCGAAATTCGGATCGATCTCGAGCGCGCGGCGGAAGTGTTCGATCGATGAGTCAAGGTGCTCGCGTTCAACCGTGTGGTAGATAAACTGCGCCAGGCAGTCGCGGCCGCGCAGGTATTCTTCGGAAGCGGCGGCGTCCGCGGTACTTCCTTTTGCGAGGGCCACTTTCTCGTCCGGACTCAACTCCAAACGCAGACCTTCGACGATGCGTTTCACAATCGTGTCCTGCACGCCGATTACGTCGCTCGCATCGGCGTCGATTCGTTCGCTCCACAGGATCTCGCCGGAAGGGACGTCGAGTAATTGAGCTGTAACGCGAAGCCGATCACCGGCGCGCAAGAAGCTGGCTGTTAGAATCGCGTCAACGCTCAGATCGCGACCCGCTTCTGCCGCGTCAACTTCACGGTTCTGATACTTCACGATCACCGACGAAGGCCGCACGATCAGCAACCGCACACGGGCCAGCTCAGTAATCACAGCATCAGCCAACGAGAACTGGTAAAAATCAGTCTCGCGATCGTTGCCGAGGTTTTTGAATGGAAGGATCGCGACACTTTTCCGATCGCGGTCGCCGAGACTCGTCAACGGACTCTCATGCGCTTCCGCCACACGTCCCGACGGCTTCGAAGTAGAATTCGCCGGATTGTCGCCAGTGAGACTGCCTGTCAACCAACGTATCGCCCGCGTCACCGGATTGCGCGGCGTTAAGTGCGTCGGAGCGACGGGAAGGACATTCTCGTCGATTCGCGGCAATGTGTCAGAACTAGCTTCCCGGATCACGGTGCGCAGATCGTTGGCAAGATACGAAATCTTTTGATAACGATTGCGCGGATCTTTGGCGAGCGCTTTGTCGAGGATCGTTTGCAGTTGCGGCGGCACGCGACCGGGACGCACTTCCGCTAACGGCTTTGGTTCGTCGTTCAATACGGCGGCGCGCACTTCGATGGCCGTGCTGCCGCGAAACGGCCACGTGCCCGCCAGCATCTCGTAAAGCAAAACTCCGGTCGAGAAAATGTCGGCGCGCGAATCGACGCGATCGCCGCGTGCTTGTTCCGGCGCGGCGTACGTGGCGGTGCCGTATGGCACGCCGACTTCCGTGATCTCCGTGTGGTGAATGCCGGAAGTTCTGGCGGCTTCTTCGTCGAGCAGTTTCGCGAGGCCGAAATCGAGTATCTTCACTTGCCCGGTCGGCGTGACCATCACGTTTCCGGCTTTGATGTCGCGATGAATAATGCCGCGTGCGTGCGCGACGGCGAGTGCGTCGCAGGTTTGGACAGCGATTGATAGAGCACTTTCGAGAGACAGCGGGCGGCCGTTGACCAACTGCCGGACGTTCCGTCCCTCGATGTACTGCATGACGATGAAATGGATGCCGTCGATCTCGTTGAGATCGAAGATGGTGCAGATGTTCGGGTGATCGAGGGAAGAGGCGAGGCGTGCTTCTCGTTCGAAACGCTTGAGATTTGCTTCTTTAGCGGTTAGCTCGGCCGGCAGGACTTTGATTACGCACGTCCGGCCGAGCTTCGCATCGATTGCTTTATAGACCGTCCCCTGACCGCCCTCACCGAGCTTCTCGAGGATTTTGTAATTCCCCAGTGTAGAGCCGATCATTGTTTAGACTTCTCTGCGTATCGCTGCGTTCCTCTGCGTCTCAGCGGTAAATGTATCCTAAACGGCACAATAACCGCAGAGTCCCCGAGGCACGCAGAGATATGCAGAGTTGAAATCAGATCACCCGCGTGGCGAAAGTGTCGTCACTCCGAGATCCCCAGTTGCCAGAGCATGAACGCGAAATCAAACGCCGTTTCGCGGAAAGCGTCGTAGCGTCCGGACGCGCCGCCGTGGCCCGCGCCGAAGTTTACCTTCAACAAGAGTGGGTTGTTGTCAGTCTTCATCGTACGCATCTTCGCGACCAGTTTAGCGCCTTCCCAGTAAGGCACCTGACTGTCGTTCACTGACACCTTGACGAGCGTCGCCGGGTAGTTTTTCTTGCCGACGTTGTCGTAAGGCGAATACTTCTTCATGTACTCAAACGCGGGTTTTTCGTTCGGATTGCCCCATTCAATGTATTCGCTGGTCGTTAAAGGCAGCGAGGCGTCGAGCATCGTATTCAGAACGTCGACGAACGGCACGTGTGAAATTACAGCCTTGAACAGATCCGGTCGCATGTTTGCAACGGCGCCCATTAGCAACCCACCGGCGCTGCCACCCTCGATAACGAGACGATCGCTCGAGGTGTACTTCATCTTCACGAGAGTTTCGCCACAGGCGATGAAGTCCGTGAACGTGTTCATCTTGTTCATCATGCGTCCGGCCTGACGCCACTCTTCACCCAACTCACCGCCGCCACGAATGTGACCAATCGCGAAGATAACGCCGCGGTCGAGCAGGCTCAGGCGGCTGGATGAGAATGTCGGCGGGATAGAAGCACCGTACGAACCGTAGCCGTAGAGCAACAGCGGCGCCGAACCGTCGAGCTTCACGCCTTTGCGATAGACCATGGAGATCGGGATCTTCGTGCCGTCACTTGCGGTCGCGAACACGCGCTCCGCTTTGTAGTTTGTACGATCGAAGCCGCCGGGAACCTCCTGCTGCTTCAACAGCGTCGCCTTGCCGGTGTTCATGTCGTAGTCGAACACGGAATTCGGCGTAACCATCGAGTTGTAGTTGTATCTGACAACCGTCGTGTTGTACTCCGCATTCGGCCCCAGGCCCGCTGCATAGACCGGCTCGGGAAACTCGATGCGGTGACGCTTGTTTGTCTTGAAGTTGACGACTTCAAGCTGCTGGAGACCGTTCTCCCATTCGGACAGTACAGCATGATCGGCAAACATGCTGATGCCTTCAATTTTCACTGCCGGGCGGTGCGCGACGAACTCCTTCCAGTTTGCTTCCGCAGGATCGGTGACCGGCGCGGTCACGATGCGGAAGTTTTTCGCACCTTTGTTGCTGCGGATGTAGAAAAGACCGCCGCGATGATCGACGTCGTACTCGTGGTCCGGTTGGCGCGGAAGGATAACTTTCAGCGCCGCGTCGGGTTTGTCAGCCGGAATGAAGCGCGACTCGGTTGATGTCTTGCTGAAGATCTCGAGGAAGATGACCGCTTTGTCGCGCGAACGGCTGGTGCCGATATCGAACAGCTCGTCCTTCTCTTCGTAAACGAGATCGTACTTGTCAGTGCCGAGCACGTGACGGAAAAACTTGTCGTTGCGCTTGGTCACCGCATCTTCAGTTACGTAGAAGAGGGTTTTGTTATCAGTGGCCCAGGAGATGTTGTTGATGCGCTCAACTGTATCCGGAAGCAGTTGGCCCGAGCGCAGGTCTTTGACGTGCAGGACGTACTGGCGATAGCCGGTATTGTCAGTGCTGTAGGCGATCAGGTTTCCGTCGTCACTCGGGGTGAACAAGCCGAGGCTCATAAACTTCTGACCCTTTGCTAGTTCGTTCACATCAACCACGACTTCTTCCGGTGCTTCGGTGCTGCCCTTCTTGCGGCAGAAGATCGGATACTGCTTACCCTTTTCGGTGCGTGTGTAATAGAAGTAATCGCCGCGCCGATACGGCACCTGCGTGTCAGTCTCCTTAATGTGACTGACCATTTCGTTGTAGAGCTTTTCCTGCAACGCCGCAGTGGGCTTCATCATCGCTTCGGCGTAGTTGTTTTCCGCTTCGAGATGGGCCAGCACTGCTGGGTTCGCTTTCTCGCGCAGCCAGAAGAATTCGTCGACGAGCGTTTCGCCGTGGATGTTGGTGGTCTTTGGTTTCTTTTCTGCCATTGGTGGTTTCAGCGGCGCACCGCCTCCGTTTGATTGTGCGTTCGCGACGCTAGCGACAGTCAGCATGCAGCAAACAAAAAGAACGAGCGCGAAAAGGGGACTGGAGTGGTTTCTCATGGGCACCTTCCTCAGCAAGACTGATTGTGGAGTAGGAGCAAACGCAGAGAGGAAACTGTTTACTTTTTTAACTTACCTTCCGCAAGCGGGAGATACGTTGAAAAGGAAATCTCGAAAACTTCCTTCTTAACAAACTCGTTAACGTCGCCGGCGCACGGCCGGCTAATCGTGGACCGTTCAACCCCGTGGGGGCTTACCCCAGCCGGAACCGATGTACTTACCGTTTTCGACGATGCACGGCACCGTCGGGTCGCCGCCGGAATGCGAGAACATTTCCGCGCGCCGGGCGCGATCGTTCTGGGCGTCGTACTCGATGAACGAGATGCCTTTGGAGTTGTAGAAGTCCCGCGCCTGCTGGCAATAAGGGCATCCCGGTTTTACATAAATCACTAAAGCCAAATTCACTACTCCTGCGATTGATTTTAAGCAGCGAGCGATTATACTGCCGCTGCCTATGAGTGAACAAAGCGCAGGGGGCGATGGTCCCGAAGCGGTTGCGGCGGATCTGCTGGATCCTTACGAGAAGCTGATAACCGTCGAGATCGTCGGGCGCGAGGTCAGCGTCCCGGAAAAGAATCGCCTGCTGCGGTGCTTCCAGTTTTTATCAATCAATACCATCTCTTACGGCGATTTCTGTTGGAACGGCGACTGTACCAATTGTCAGATCTGGTATCACTCGAAGGGACAGGACGCGGCGAGCGATCGGCCCGGGCTGTCGTGCCGGCTCGAATGTGAAGAGGGAATGGTGATTACGCGTCTGAGCCCGTTTATTAAGCTGGAAGGAATAACTTAGTACTTCGGGACGCTCGGGTCGACCTCATTCGACCAACCAATAATCCCACCCTTTAAGTTGATCAGTTTGCCCTTGAACCCTGAACGCTGAAGCGCATCGATTGCACGGGCGCTGCGGCCGCCCATTTTGCAGTGCACGACCGTCTCTCGATTCGGATCGATCTCATTCATCCGCGTCAGCACCTGGGCGAGCGGAATATGTACGGAGTTAGGAATACGCGCGATATTCACTTCGACAGGCTCACGCACGTCGATGATTTGAATGTCGTCGCCTTGATCGAGGCGTTGCTTTAGTTCAGTTGAGGTGATCTCTTCCATCGCTCACTCCGCGTGTCCGAATTTGTTGGGTGAACACATCTTACACTACACTTTCCAATCATGAGATTCCAATTCTACTCTGCAGCCCTCGACGACGTTCCCAAACTCTCCGTTGACGGCACCGTGCCGAACAGCATCCACTTCTCACACTGGCAGGGAAACAACACCCCCGCGGAAGTAAAGGCCGATACATCGACTGAGATTGCCCTAAACCTCGTGGCCTCGCCCAACCGGTCGGAGTTGACGAACGGACTCGACCTGATTGTTAACAATCACTTCGACACCGACGGCGCGTTGTCCGTTTGGACGGTGCTAAACGGCGAGCGCTCGCTTCAGTTTCGCGATCTGCTCGTGTCGGCAGCTGAGGCAGGCGACTTCTCCGAGCACACGAGTGACGACGGTGTGAAGGTGAGTATCGCGATCCAGGGCGCCGACCAGGCGATGCCAAACAACATTTCCGGATCGCCGTTGGCAGGAAAACTCGCCGGCGAGATGTTCGATGACGATGAGCGCGCGTACGAACTGGTGCTGCCGGAACTTGAGCGACTGCTTTCAAACGTCAATGCCTACGAACCGCTCTGGCGCGACGGTTGGCGAGCTGTCGCCGAAGCGCTCGACAGTTTCGCGAAAGGCGACTCGCGTGTCATTGAGAACGACGCATCGCGCGTCTCGCTGGTCACGCTGCAGCCAGGGTTGTGGAGTCCGTTCGCTGCCATCTCGAAACACGCACGCGGCGAGATGTTTCTGATCGCCACACCCGCTACCGGAGGTTGGCTCTACCGGATCGACTATCCTTACTACTCGTGGGCCGAAACAGTGGTCCGCCCGCGCGTCACGCGACGCGATCTCACACAGGTACTCGCTGCGCTGAATGAAAAAGAAGGTAATCGCGACGGACACTGGCAGAATGACAATCGCGAAATGACGTCGGCGGTTAAGTTCCTCGATGCTAACGGGGCGTTCGCCGTGTCGCGACTGGAACCTGACGAAGTTTTTTCGGCGTTGAGAGCTTCAGTTTCCCAGGCGGCGATTTCGGTGGGTTAAGCTTTGCACGACGTGATCATCATCGGCGCCGGACCGGCTGGACTATCGGCGGCGTTCTGGTGCGATGAACTCGGTCTTGACACGCTCGTCCTCGAACAAGCGGACCAGATCGGCGGTCAACTCCGCCGCGTTTACAATCCAATCGAAAACTACCTTGGGGTTAAGGCTCGAAACGGCGCGGAGCTGTTTGAGCTGTTTTCGCGCGACGTCGATGCGGCTGACTTCGATCTGTGGACTGGAGCAGTAATCGACTCGGTCGACTTGCGTGCGAAGCGAATCTCGTTACGCAGCGGCGAATCGTTGCAGTCGATCTCAATCATTATCGCTACTGGCGTGCGCTCCCGTGTTCTGGGGATTCCAGGCGAGCAGGAGTTCGGGGGCGGCAAGGGGATAATCGAATCAGGGACGCGCGATCGCGAGCTGTTCGCGGGCAAAGACGTTTGTGTTATCGGCGGCGGCGACGCGGCGGCCGAAAACGCGCTGTTGCTGGCGGAGGCTTGTCCGACTGTGACTGTGATCCATCGCGGCAAGAAGTTGCGGGCCAGGCGCGAGTTTGCGGAACAACTTCAGCCAAACCACCGCATCACGGTTTTCACTGAGTCGGTCGTCACGCGTATCATGGGCGACGCGGAAGTTGAGGCAGTTGAGATCCAGCGCAAGGGTGGCCTAAAGCCGTTTCAACTTGCCGTGCGCGGTGTGTTGATTCGTATCGGCGTCAAACCGAACACCGACCTGTTTCGCGAGCAGCTTACGGTTGACGAAGGCGGATATATCGGCGTCGACGGTCAACGCGAGACGAGCGTGCCGATGGTGTTTGCGGCCGGCGATGTCGCGAATCCGTTAGCGCCGACGATTAGCGGCGCAACTGGGGACGGCGCTACCGCCGCAAAGGTGATCGCAGCACGGTTGAGCAGCAAATCGCATGGCTGAGTTTTTAGAGACTGAGATCGAGGACGCGTACAGCGACGCGCACATCGCGGCGTACCCGATCGAGTACATCGCCGGGATCAACCTCTACAACGCCGGTGAGTTTCATGCGGCGCACGACGCTTGGGAAGAGCGTTGGATGGGTGAAGTTGGTCCAAAAGAAAAACTGTTTCTCCAGGCGATGATTCAGTCGGCCGTTGCTTTTCATCATCTGGACATCGGGCGGCCGGGAGCAGCGCGACAGATGTACCTGCGCGCGAAGGAAAAGTTTGCCCGGCTCGGCACGCCGGTTTTCATGTCGTTGGATCTCGACGATTACCAGGCGCAACTCGATTCGGCGTTGTCGTGGTTGTTGAGTGTTCCCGATCCGCGCCAGTTGGGGGTGCCGCAGATCGATCCGCCGAAGATCAGATTGCTGCCTGCGATCGATGAGTTTGATTAGAAAGGACGCGCATCATTCTTAGTCTCACTCGGTTTGCGTTGCTGGCGGCGTGGGCGGGAGCCGCACTCTTCTTTGGTGCGGTCGTTGCACCGGCGGCGTTTGGCGTTTTGCGATCGTTTGGTTTGCCGAACGCGAGCGAGATTGCCGGGTCGATCGTCACGCGCACGTTGGGCGTGATTAATGTCGCGGGTTTTGTGATTGCGTTGTTGCTGCTGCTGACTGCGTTGTTGAGACGGCACGCGCAAACAAAGCTGAGCTTGATAATCGAGCTTGTCTGCATCGGCTTGATCGCTTTGACGACGGCAGTGGGTCACTGGTTTATCGCGGCACGGATGCGCGCGATTCGCGCGGTGCTGGAATTGCCCATCGACCAGATTGCGACGAGCGATGCGCGGCGGATTGAATTCAACGCGTTGCACGGTT
>DATJKO010000253.1:0-3409 GCA_035491355.1 Pyrinomonadaceae bacterium | reverse complement strand
CAACAGCTTGGCCCATCAGCCAACACGGCGTCGAGTTTTCGTACTGATGTAACCCAGATCTTCGACGCCGTCGCGCTCCAGCGTGGCCCTCACTCGATCAAGTTTGGCATCGACTTTCGCTGGGAACGACTCGACGTCATTCAACCGCCATCTCCCACCGGGAACTTCAGTTTCAATTCATTGTTTAGTAACTCGCAGGCGATCCCGACGATCGGTTCGGCCTTGTCGAGTTTCACGGGCAACGCGCTGGCAAGTTTTCTACTCGGCCAGGTACAAACGTTCTCGATCGATATTCAGGAAAAACCCGTGCGTCCCCGGGCTGCTACAAAAGAGTTCTTCGTGCAGGACGACTTCAAGGCGTCTTCTCGCCTGACGATCAATGCAGGTTTGCGTTACACGCTCAACTTTCCTTCAACTGACGCTGACGACCAGGGAGCCGTCTTTAATCTGCAAACACAACAACTCGAGTTCCTGGGCCAAAATGGTCTCGGCGAATCGGCGAGGAGATTACACAAACTCGATTTCGGACCACGGCTCGGCATTGCTTATCGGCTTAACGACAAGACTGTGACGCGCGCGGGCTATGGCGTAGTCTGGATCGAACAAGCCGGCATCACCACTCCGTTCACGATCCCGCAGTTTCCGTTTATCCAGGCCGTTTCACAACGCACACTCGATAACATCAATCCCGCATTCGTACTGGCAAACGGACCAACGGTGGCGCCCCTCCCAATCAACCCGGATGCGGGTTTGGGGCAAGGGGTCTTTACCGTCGACCGCGATCTCGGCAGTGGCTACGCACAACAGTGGAACTTCGCCGTGCAACGCGAATTGACAAAGAACATGGTGGTGGAAGTCGCATATGCCGGATCCAAGATCACACACGTCGGTATTCCTGATACCAACATCAACCAACTCACAGCGAGCCAACTCGCGCTCGGACCAGCGTTGCTGACTCGCGTCGCGAATCCGTTCTTCGGACGGATCCCACGATCGTCGAGCCTTGGCGACCCAACGATTCCCGTGGCGCAGCTCCTCAAACCGTTTCCTGAATTCACCAACGTGATGTTCTATCGAAACAACGTCGGCAATACTAACTACAACGCGTTACAGGCGAAGTTGGAGCAGCGGTTCACTCGCGGATTGTCATTCCTCGTTTCTTATACAAGGTCGAAGTTGATCGATGAGGCTTCGTCAGTTTTCGATGCGTCGATCCTGACTGGTCCAATTGCGAATTTTCCGGTCGCTGACAGCTTCAACCGGAAACTGGAGCGCGATCTCTCGACCGGCGATATCCCGAACGTGTTCGTTGCGAGCTTCACTTACGACGTGCCGATCGGAAAAGGTAACAGGTTTAACCCTGGAGGAATTACGGGGGTGATCTTAAGTGGCTGGGAATTCGCGGGTGTGATTCAACTTCAGTCAGGAATACCGCTGGCGGTGACGCAAGTGACCAACTTCAATGCCTTCGCCGGTTTTGGTACGCAGCGACCAAACCTGGGCGCCGATCCGAATCTGCCATCGTCAGAACGTACAACCACGCGATTCTTCAACACGTCGGCCTTCACGATCGCGCCGCAGTTTACCATCGGAAACAGTTCGCGAAACCCGGTACGTGGTCCACAGTTTCGAAACGCCGACATCGCACTAATCAAACGCACCTACTTCGACGAATATCGCAACATCGAGTTTCGCGCTGAGTTTTTCAATGTGACTAATACTCCGCCGCTCGGAGCGCCCGCCACGGTTGCCGGAGCTGACGGCTTTGGTTCCATCACCTCAACGGGCGACCCGCGAGTTCTCCAGTTTGGCCTGAAACTGAATTTCTGATTTGTGTACCACTCCCGCCTGCCATAGAAACCTGAGCCAACCAGTAAACAGTCAGGGCGTAGGGGCTTCGAAATGTCGCAGAAGTTCGCGACGTCAAACCCGTTCGCCAACGAACTCGCGCAACCGCTGAAGTATTTCATCGCGAACTCTACGAAACACAGCGAAACGAGCTTCTTCGTCACCGTCCGCCTTCGCTGGATCATCAAAGCTCCAGTGAATGCGCCTAGCGTTGCCGGAAAATACTGGACATTCCTGATTCGCATTGTCACAGACGGTGATGACGTAATCGAACGGTTGGCGCAGAAACTGAGTTAGGGATTTCGAACGATGCTTCGAAATATCGATCCCGATCTCGCGCATCGCCTTTATTGCTTCCGGCCTGACTTGAGTTGGTAACACACCCGCGCTGAACACTTCGAAACGATCATCTGCCAGGTGCCGTAAGAGACCTTCAGCCATTTGACTACGTGCAGAGTTGCCAGTGCAGAGTATCAAGACGCGTTTACGCTCACTCATAGCTAACTCCTCGCGGTGGGACTAATACTGAATCCGCATCTTTGGGTAACGACGGAACGAGCCAGCGAAATAATGCTGTGGCGAGGAACGCGCCGGCCAATTGCGCCAGAATGAAGCCTGGTGCGTCGATTGGTCTAATCCCGGCAAATGTGTCGGTCACGGACCGAGCCATCGTAACCGCTGGATTAGCGAATGATGTCGAAGCCGTGAACCAGTATGCCGCGGTGATGTAGGCTGCTACCGCGAACGGCACAACCGAAGATCGAAAACGAGCGCAACCCCAAATAACAGACAGCAAACCGAACGTCGCAACGAACTCGCTAAACACTTGCGCCGCGCCCGCGCGTACGTGTCGAGAGGCTACAAAAGGCGGCAGACCGAACATGAGATGTGCTACGGCAACACCACCGAACGCGCCCACGATCTGTGCCAGGATATACGCCGGCGCGTCGCGCCACTTCATCCCACATTGCCAGGCATCGGCGAGAGTGACTGCCGGGTTAAAGTGCGCACCTGAGATTGGACCAAAAGTTAGGATGAGTGCAGCCAGCGCGGCGCCTGTAGCTATCGTGTTTGCGAGCAGCGCGATTGCGACGTTACCGCCAGCGAGCCGCTCGCCCATGATCCCGGATCCAACAACTGCCGCCAGCAACAGGGTCGTGCCGACAGCTTCGGCCACGACGCGGCGAGACAAGCTAATCGACTCTTTCGTCAACCGGTAACTTCCTTCGCAAGCCGCAGCGACATGACGACTGCCGATGAACATCGGGGCAGTTGCCATTCAGCCGATAGGGCGAGCTGCTCGGCGTAAGGGTCACGGGTCGTTTCTTTGAAGTTAAAGCGACGTGCGAAGAAGTCACGGGCAGTAGTCGTTAGTAACACCACCTCATCCATGCCGGCGCGACCCGCTTCTTCTAACACCCGACTAACCAATCGTGAACCCAAGCCCGACCGCTGCAATTCGGCACTGACTGCGACTGAACGCAACAGACCGATTGCGCCGTAACGCTCAACGCCCGCACACGCAACGAGGCGATCGATAGAATCTCGGACGACGTGGAAT
>DATJKO010000252.1:0-4322 GCA_035491355.1 Pyrinomonadaceae bacterium | reverse complement strand
TCGCTTCTCGACGGTGTTGTTCTTGATGCGGTTCAAGACCTCCATGCCCGCGTCTTTGGGATGAGCGCCGCGTCGCATCTCCTCGACGATCACAAACGAGCACAAATTGTAGAGATTCGCTTCGCCGCGACCGGTCGAACCGGCAGCGCCAACCGCACCATCGACATAAAGTCCCGCTCCGAGTATCGGCGAGTCACCGAGGCGCCCGGGAATCTTCCACGCGAGACCGCTCGTAGTTGTTACGCCGCAGATCTCACCTTTGGAGTTGATGCCGTCGCAGTTGATCGTGCCGTGCATGTTCTCCTCGCGCAGCAGTCCTTCCGCGAACATCTCGAGCGCCGCTTTGTGTCCGGCCTCAGCGCGTTTTTTGGGATCGAGATAGTGACTCGGATCCACTCGGCGTTTCCACTCCAACCACTGCCGGCGCGAATTCTCAGTGTTCAGATCGTCCTCGATCTTGAATCCCATGTTGCGTGCAAATTCCTGCGCGCCTTTACCGACGATCAGGTGATGATCCGTGTTCTCCATGACCGCTCGCGCCACCTGCGAAGGAGTGCGAACCCCTTCGAGCGCACCCACCGCGCCCGCGCGTTTCTTCGGCCCATGCATGACGGAAGAGTCGAGCTGCACGATGCCGTCCGCGTTAGGCAGTCCGCCGTAACCGACGCTGTCATCCAACGGATCAAGCTCGACGATATTCACGCCGGCGATGACGGCGTCGAGTACGTCGGAACCACCGGTCATCATGGTGAACGCCTTTTGCACCGCGGTGACGTTCCCGCCGTTCTTAAACCTGTTGCCATTGGCTGACGAGATGACGAGCGGTTTGACGACGCTCTGTTTGAGGATCATCGGAAAACCGGCAACCTCGGTTTTGGTGGCCGCCAGGGTCAAACCGGCGACTGCACCCGTGCGCATGAAATCACGGCGTTTCATTTTTTTTGTCATGGTGGGCCAATTCAATCACGTGTCGAACTACAGATCAATACGGATCTGTGTTTAATAAAACTCGAGCGACTCTTTGATCTTCTCGGCGGTTTTCGGGCCGATGCCGTCGACCATGTCCAGCCCGCCGCCGGCGACGAAAGTCTTCAACTCCGCTAACGACGAAATTTTGAAACGCTGATGTAGCAATGCCGCGGTCTTCGGTCCGATGCCGGGGAGTTCCATGAGGTCGAGCACGCTTTCCGGCGTCTCGGCTGTGAGCCGGTCCCACGCGTCGAACGAACCCCGGGTCAGGAGTTCGATTACTTTCCCGGCGATCGCTTTACCGACGCCCGGTATCGTCTGCAAACCGGCGATGCCTTCCTGTTCCGCGATCTCCTTCAACTGTGTGGGCCAGACTTCGATCGCCTCCGCCGCATTGCGATATGAACGCCAGCGAAACGGATCGTCACCGCGCAGCTCCATCAAGGCAGCGAGACGATAAAACCTGCGGGCGATGACTTCGTTGTCCATGGATCGATTCAACGTTTGAGATTTTGCTTAGTCTAACGTCGCGAGCAGAGTAATATCAAAGAGTCTTACTAAACAGTGATTTGATCTTCATCAGGAAGGGTAGCGGCCACTTTGGAAATCTGGTCTGCGTACTCTGCGGAGGAACGCAGGGTTGAAATCAAGACACCATCATCAGGAGAACGAGATTGACTAAGACGAGACGAGAATTGCTGGCGGGGATTTCGCTTGCCGGCGCCGGCGCTTTGCTGGTTGGTTGCCGCAAGAGCGCGAACCAGTCGGGGGGTGAATCAAACATTAGCGAACCGACGGCAGGTGAACTCGGTCCCGCGGACGTCACCGCCAACGAAGATCTGATGCGCGAACACGGTGTGTTGCGGAGGGCGTTGCTCGTCTATCGCGAAGCGGCGACGCGTCTGCGTCAGGATGCGAACTCGGTTCCGACGGACGCGCTCGAGAAAACCGCGCAACTGTTTCGTGTGTTTGGCGAAGACTACCACGAGAAAAAACTTGAAGAGACATACATATTTCCGCTCGTTAAGAAGTTTCGCAATCCGGCGGAAGGCTACGTCGATGTGCTGATAGAGCAACACGTGCGCGGCCGTGAAATCACGGATTACATTCTGGCTGTGACCAAAGGCGATCGTCTTCCGGCGAATGCTGCCAGCGGGTTGGCGACTGCTCTGGAGTCTTTCGCGCGCATGTACGAGTATCACTCCGCGATCGAGGACACGATCGTGTTTCCGGCGTGGAAAGCGTCACTCGGTGAGTCAGAGCTCGAAGAACTCGGCGCGAAGTTTGAACAAATCGAAGCCGAGCATTTCGGCGACAACCATGGGTTTGAATCTGCCGTTGCGCGAATGCAGGAGATCGAAGCGAGTATGGGCTTGACCGATCTCGCAACGTTCACCGCGCCCCCGCCGCCGAGTAAACCGTGAACTGAATGATGTTCTATTTGAAGGTGTTTCTCTGCGATCCTCTGCGCATTCTCGGCGCACTCTGCGTGAGAAGGCAGTTTTCAACGCCGAGACGACGAGGATTCGCAGAGACCGCCGAGGAACTCGCAATTCAAGACACCACGGTCAACTGAGGCGCGCTTTACTTTTCGCGCGTCAAGTTGGACAATGCGCGCTCACCCACGAACAACATAATTTGGACGGAGGGCCTCATCATCGCCTCCAGGCGCCTCGATCCTTAAACCTCTCGACTTCTTAAGGAGACAGGAATGACAACTACACAATTCGCGGACGAACCAGATCAGGAAGAACGCATCGCCAGGCTGCGTCAGCAGTTGGAGAAACTTGGCGGCAGCGCAATGTCGCTGGAGTCGATGCCGGCCGACATGGAAGAGGAGTTTCTCCGGCAGGTGCTGGAGTATGAGACTGCTGAACCGATCAGTCTGTTTCGTTTACTCGAAAACACCGGTGTCGAGATTCCACCGCCGGACCAGCTTGACGATCAGTTGCTCACGGTGAAGCTGAAAGAGATCGTCGAGAGCATGGCGGCGCTCGGCGCGTACTTGTTGCACACGAACCATCTGACGGATCGCGAACTCTACAACTATCTCTACGTTGATGGTCTGCGTGAGGAAGCGGTGCTGTTTCCGGAAAATCCGAGTTATGCGTACATGATCGACCTCACTGGCAGCGGCAGCGATACCGACAATGAGGTCTATCTGCGGTATTACGCTGACGAAGAGCACCGAAGGCGTTGGGCGCAGGACTGGCCCGGCGATCCGCTGCCGGAACACGAGGAGCCACCGTTCGATCGCGATCGCTTCCTGCCGCAATCGCCATTGTGAGGCAGGAAAATTCCCGCAAAGGCGCAAAAGGCGCAAAGACTGGTTTAAAGCTTGGCCAAGGTAGGGAGCTTTCTGTCCCGTGTGACTTTGCGAGTTTGGTTTTTCGGGTTCTGTCTTTGCGTCTTTGCGGGAAACCTGCTTTCGCTCAAGCGACGATCATCGTGCCGGTGCCTTTGTCGGTGAAGACTTCGGACAGGAGCGCGTTGCGCTTGGCCCCGCTGATGATGTGCGCGCTGTGTACGCCGCGGCGGAGGAGTGTGGCGATGTTCTGAAGTTTTGGAATCATTCCGCCGGTTGCGGCTCCACTGCTGATTAGTTCATCGGTATCGGCGGCCGTGAGGCGCGATAGTTTCGTCTGCGCGTCGCCCGGCTTCAGGTAAATGCCGTCGACGTCGCTGAGCAGGATCAACTTCTCGGCCTGCAGTTGGACCGCGATCTCAGCGGCGATCGTATCGGCGTTGATGTTGAAGACCATTCCTTCATCGTCCGCACCCAGCGAGGAGATAACGGGCAGATAACCGTGATCCAGCAGGACCGTCAGCAGCCGTGCGTTGATCTGCACGACGTCGCCGACGTGTCCAAAATCGACTTTGTCACGCTCGCCCGTCTCGCGGTTGATGATCTCTTTCGGCGGGCGTCGTTCCGCGTGCACGATGTTGCCGTCGACGCCGGATAATCCGACGGCTTCGATGCCGCGATGACGGAGCGCTGCCAGTATGTCGGTGTTGATCTTGCCGGCAAAGATCATCTTCGCCATCTCCAGCGTAGCGTCGTCCGTTACGCGACGTCCTTCGATGATCGTTTGTTCGATACCGAGTTTGGTGGCGAGTTCGCTCAGTTGTTTGCCTCCGCCGTGCACGGCGCAGATGCGAATTCCGACCTGGTGCAGCAGGGCAAGCTCTTCGGCGAGCGACGCGAGATTCTCGTGGTCTTCGGTGACTTTGCCGGAAAGCTTGACGACAAACGTGTGTCCCTGGAAGCGCTGGATGTACGGCAGCGCTTCGCGCAAGAGGTCCAGGCGTAATTGTTCGTCGACGCTTGATCTGCCTTCGGTCATATTTTTCTC
>DATJKO010000251.1:0-9874 GCA_035491355.1 Pyrinomonadaceae bacterium | reverse complement strand
ATTCGGCTACGGCGCGCCGGTGGAGCGCATTGAGTTGCCGCGTTTCTTCTCGGATCAGTCGGATGATCAGTCGCCGCCGCGGCAACGCAGCGCACCTAACGAATTGAACCCGGAAGAACTTGCCGAGATCAACCACCTGCTTGACGAACAGTCAGGGCGTCGGCGGCGTTCGTCTCCTACGGCTGTAATTCGCGTCATGGTTGATGGTGTCGAGCGAGGAAGGTTGAATCCAGCGGAAGAGTCGAACATTAGTTTTACCGTCGATGAGAATGCAGAACTCATCGAAGTGAAGACGACGGATCCAGACGGCGATCTTCTACTGGCGACGCATCTGCTCACGTCGTTCGCACACGAGGGCGCGATTGTGTCGTCGATCCGGTTGGAAGGCGGACAGGATCTGTCGCTCAGTATTTCGCGAAGTCAGGAGGAAACGAATGGCGGGGCTGCCTTCGTGGTCAAGTTCGGGTATCGCGAAACGGATCTGCAGAGAGCGGCGCGGTTGTGGTGGCAACGTGTTGGAGTTCGCCGCAGTCCGGAGAAAGCGCGACTGATCCTCGTTGCCAGTGTGCTGGTCATTTGCCTGATGGGCGGCTATCTCGGATATGTAGCGCTTCGATCGCGGGAAACAAGTGGACCACCGCAGGCCGGCGATGTTCAGGCGACGTCGGGTACCAATCCGACGGGTCCCGCAGCGAGCGCACAGGTAAATGACAGAAACAGCGGCCAGGACAAGCCCATAGCAAACGCCAACCTGGACCAGAGTTCTTTTCAACCGCCGCAACGGGTCAAGACTGACAAAGCAACTCCCGCGGCAGTTCGCAGCGTCGCTCAAGCATCAGCTGGCGCAGTTCCTCAGGCACAGGTCGTCGACGAAGACGCTGACGCGAGGACGCGCAGCGGAAATGTAGTCGCCAATCTGAAGCTCAGCGATGTAAAGAAGATCTACATCGACATTCGAGGCGCATCGGCAAATGAGTTACGAAGCAGCCTCGGTGAGAGCCTGGGATCGAGCGGTGTGGTTGCGGCAGCGACCAACACGGAAGACGCCGATGCCGCTCTCAAAATCATCGTTTCGGAAACGGGCGCCGGCGCCGCGCAGATCGAAGCGTCGGCCCGACTAGTGAATGCACATGGAGCAGTACTCTGGCCAACGGCGAGTCGAGGCTCGCGCCGTTATTCAGGCGAAAGCAGCAAGATCGTAGCCGAGATAGTTACGGATTTGTTATCCGAGATCAGGCTCGCGCGCACCAGAGCAAACTGAAATTCTAAAGACCCTATTTCGGTTCGCCCTGGAGCACGAAGCCGGCCCAGTAGTATGGCGCCTGCCAACGCCCGTCACGCCAGATCGCGATTTGGGCTTCTCTGAGCGCCGTCGCGATGCGCGGTCGTTTCGTACTTAGCAGACCACGATAAAAGTCGGTCATCAATCGAGCGGTCGCCTGGTCCTGCACGTCCCAGAGGCTTACCATCACACGCTTGGAACCGGCGTACATAAAGCCACGCGTCATCCCGTAAAGTCCCTCACCCTTCACTTCTTTACCGAGGCCGGTGCGGCAACCACTCAGCACCACCAACTCAGCCGCCAACCTCAAGTTGAAGACCTCATGCGACCGCACGAAACCCTCTTGCGGTTTGCCCTGACGATCCAACATCGAAAGCGCGATGGCGGAAAGTTCCGGGTGCGTACTGTCAAGGAAACTGTGAGTCGCAAAATGGATAATCCGATACTTGCTCAACTCGTCGCTCATTGCCGCGGTACGATTCGCTTCAAACCCAAGCGCCGCCTTTCGGCCTGTTGCCGGTGCCAGCGCCAAAATCGCGTCTGCTTCTTGTCGCGTATAAGGCAGCCGCGTCAAAGCCGTGATCTCATCCTCAGAAATAGCAGGGGCCACCAAGGTCGCCGCGCCACTCGCCGGTGGCGCCACATGATGCTCACCCGCGTTGCGACTCACGTTTCCTGGAACTCTTTCGTCAGACTTATCGAACACAGGGTCCGCAAACACAGCTACAACTTTCTCAGCCGGAGCGCGTCCCCGGAGTTCCTGCCTGAGCACCGCGAGCGTTGACGCTGACGGAATGCTCGTCACTTCGTACTGGACCACGAGCGGCATGAAAGCGTCTGATCTGGGATCGCGCACATTCCGTGCACTCGCCGTCGACACCCCACTCGGAACCGCGAGCGCCGCAAATGGCAAATACTCCAACGCTCCATCAGGAACAACGAGCAATCGGTTCCTGCCTAGCTGCGCCGCGACTGGCCCAAGCAGTATCTCGCTCAAAGCGCGAGCCGCATTCGGATACTCGGCATCTGCCTTTCTAACGCGCTCGCGCTTCTCCTCCGCAGTTTCAAACTTCACAAACTCGTTGCGCGCGGTTAAGAGCTCATAACAGCGGCGCGCCGCCGCCTCAATAACTGCGCGCCCCGGCAGTTCGTAGCTGGCCAAAGAATTCGCCGTCACTGCCCAAAGGTAACCACGCTCTTCGCCGAGCGAGTATTCGAGCAACAATGTCGAATCATCGGTGACTGCTTTTTGGATCTCCGTCAGACCGAGAGGCGCGGGTTGCGTCAACGCTGCATAGCGTGGATTACGAGCTTTCACCTCCGCCTCGATCGCGAGAAGCTGCGTCAGCAGGTCCTCGATCCGGCGCCGCACTGCCGCTGCGGATTCCGGCGTGTGCTGACCGCCGAATAGGCGCATCTGTCGATCAGCTTCGGCGTTCAGCTTCTGTCGCAAAGACCGCTCGCGTTCGAGCAGATCTGCATCCACGCCCTGACGTACATCAGCGCTCGCTTCGGCCAACATGTCTATCAGACTTCGCGCACGCGCCTGCTCGTAAGTCTTCAATGCGACGGCGTCAAATCCCCCCGTTGGTTGACGTCGATGAAGCCGCATCAGGAGATCGATATGGAGCTTGTATACGTCCTGAACCGAGGAGAAGTAGGAAGCGCGCAGATATCCGCTGGTGACTTTCGTCCGTAGGGTGTTGACGATAGCGAGAGCGGCCTCGGTTCGTTCAAGCGCCCCGGAAAGGTTGTTGAGTTTAGACTCGGTGCGCGCCATTCCGAAAAGGGCCGCGACTTCCCCGTTGCGATCTCCCACCGCCCGCCAGATGGGCAGAGCTTTGTCGTAGCACTCGAGCGATTTTTGCGGTTGCTTCAACACATCGTAGGCGAGTCCGAGATGGTTGAGTGCGGTCGCTTCGCCCTGACGATCGCTCACTGCTATTTTCATTTGCAGCGCGCGTTCCATGTGTTCGAGAGCCTTGTCGTTCTCCTTCGAATAGAGGTAGGCGATGCCCATGTGTGTGAGCACCCCGGCTTCTGCGCGTCGGTCGTTATTCGCGCGCGCGACCGCGAGTGCCTGGTCCAGGTATTCGAGCGCCTTCTTCGGCTCGTCCAGGATGTTATATACGTTTCCGAAGTTGCTGAGAATTACGGCTTCCAGCCGCGGATCATTTACTCCGCGTTTCACGGTGAGCGCCTGCTCGAAATAGTGAAGCGCCTTGTGCGGATCGGCCAGAAGGTTGTAGACCGTACCCATGTTGTTAAGCACCGACGCTTCATTCCGGCGATCACCCACGATCCGCCACAACGGAATCGCTTGCGCGAAATAATCGAGGGCCTTTTGCGGCTCGGCTGTTGAACGATAAACCACGCCGATCTGCGTGAACATGCCGGCCTCGCCGCTCTGATCTCCGACAGCTCGCATGACCGGAAGCGCGAGACCGTAAGAATCAAGCGCCTTTTGCGGTTCCCCAGTCGCGTTATAAACACCACCCTTGATCGAAAGCGTGATGGCTTCCAAATGACGATCACCAACGGCATGCCAGACGGTGAGCGCCTGATCGAGGTAGTCGAGCGCTTTTAGTGGCTCGTTAACACCGCTGTGAAGCATGCCCATGTTAGTGAGCGTCATCGCTTCTCCACGACGGTCGCCCGCTTCCCGCATCAGACGCAGTGCTTCGCCGTACTGCTCAATGGCCTTGCGCCGTGCCTCGCCCGTCCTTTGGCGTTGGAGTTGTGCGGCGGCGAAGTACGAACGCTCCGCGGCCACACGGATGCGGTCTGCTTCGGTCGCAGCTCTCACATCCTCGATCCGCACTTCGTATCGTCCGGCAGATGCATCCTTCTCAAGCGAGCCCACATTGAACAGGTACGGACCGCTGACTTCCGCCAACAGCAAAACGACTTCCATGCCTCTTGTGCCGCTCAGGTTGTTATCGACTTGAAGCTGTGGTTTCCCATCCGCTCCTAACAACACCACGACTACATCGATGCCCTTTTGCTCCACTGCTATGCGTGCGTACTGGCCGGCGTTCAGCGTTACCTGATACGTGTGCTGTTCGCCGCCTCGCATTTCGCGCGCGATCGGCTGTCCAACAGTGAGCGCGATCGTCGGCTCCTGCGCTGGAACCGGAGCAGCCCAACTAAGCAACAACAGCGAGGCCACGCCGACGCATCGCAGAACCCATCCGGAATCGCACGCTTTGTATGATTGGTTCATTTCCGTCATACGAGGATCCGAGATTCTATTCCTGTGAGTGGGGGGTGTAAACAAACATCACCGCGGCTCCATTTCGGAGCCGCGGCAAGGCTAGTCGCCTGGGGCGTCTGGGAGGAGTTTAATTATAGATCGATCGGATCCGGCGGCGGCGTCTAACATCGTCACCGTTCAAAGTTGTGGCGCCGGCATCGCGTCTCGAGAGCTTAACGATGCCGGCCCACATCAGCCAACTACTGAATGGCGACTGGCTGAGCAACCTTGATTATTCTCTTCTTCGTTCCTGGCGGTGAAGCGTTATGGCTTGCCCACAGCTCCGCTTCCGTGAGCGGACGCGGAATGCAGAATTTGCCGTTGGGGCAGATCTGCCACGGTACGTTGCTGGCAGTCAACGTTACCGGCGGACAGGAACTCGCGGCGGCCGCATCGGACACCCCAACAACCGTAGCACTGGCCTCAGTCGTGGGCTGCGCGACTTCGGGACATGGCGCAATCGTGGGCGCGGGCAACGGAACCGGCTCTTCATTGCCGACTTCGCGATCATCGAATGCCACGGCCGACGAGAACGCCGTCAGACCCGAACCGGCGCCGGTGTCGAGTACCTTTACATCTCCGTCTAATTGGCTAGTGAACGTGAACTTCGGCCAAACCTTCAGAGTTGAGTCAAACGTTCCGCCGGATCCGATGGTCATCGACCCGGTCGAAGACTTGAAGGCGGACAGGCCCACCTGCATTTTCCAATTCTCCTGGGTACCGTTGGCATAGGTGATAGTGAGCGGGGTGATACTCTCCAGAGAGAGCCCGGTCATGGTAAGGCTCGTGGTGCCCGGCACGTTGACGTCGTCGTTCCGGGAGATGATGGTGTCAATCTCACTCCCGTCGGTCAGCGCCTTGCCCACCAGCGCTACGGACTGGTCGTATGCCAGGGACGGCGAGCCGCTGTTACTGGTGAAGAAGCCCGCCTTGATCGGGGCATTCCCGAAGTTGTGAAACGTTTCGCCGTTGCCGGTCGTCTCGAACAGGTCGTCTCCGTGCTGGATAATCGGGAGCGCAGCCTTGCTGTTCGACGTAACGAACAAGCCAACGAGCATCGCCATTCCCGCAAGGAACAACATTGCGAGCATGACCGGTTTTTTGTAAAGCCTCCGTGTGATCTCTTTCATCGATCTTTCCTCCTCACGAAATACTTTGTCCGAACTCAACGGAGCGACTTGGCTTCGGATTGAAAATCCTCGCGATCATGCTTGCGATCACCTCCGTGTCTTTCGGCGCCGAGGATTTCAGCACGTCGCCGATTCTTTTACTTGTTCATTCTTGCGGAAGATACTTGTCCATTCTTGCTAAAGATCGTTCGCTCGTTTCCACCTCACGCTTGCAACTCCAAAATTGCCACGCCGCTTTTTCTGACTGACGCTCATACTGTTTTCTGCACTCCCAATACAGACGATCGGACAAGCGGTGTTACCCGACCTCCGCTTTAGGAATTCCTCTCCGACAGTCGTCTTGCCCAGACCCGACAACCTAACCACTCCTTGTAAGGAGTGTTTGACTCTCGACGGTTAACGGGATCAACGATGCTCAGCAAATGCGTCGCGGTCCACGTGCGGATTAATGACTATGCAGATGCGTAGTAAAGCGGCGGAGAAGGTTTCGTTACTCGGGCAGGCGCGCAGACGCTTCCTGGGTCTTTCGACTACTGAGGCGAGCTTCGCTAGACGCGGTTTCGTCACGAGCGAAGACCATGCCCGCCAACGTCTGGAGCAAATCGGAGTCACATTCTTGAATGGCTATCACGCAGCGCTGGAGGAGACTGGATTCGTCTCGCTGGCGCGCCGGCTCGCGACCGTCGATCCAGACTTGCGCGGGTTCGCTTTCGAGGGCTCCGCCATGGGACTCGCGCTGCTCGACTGTGTCACACCATGGCGTAAAGACCGCTGGCGCACGTTCACAGAGCGCCTCGCCGATCATCACATCTACATGATGCACGTCGGATTGGGTTGGGCGCTCGCGCGTCTGCGACGCAGGGTTATGCCGTACCTGGCCCAGCTCGATCCGTTGCTGGGTTGGCTAACGCTCGATGGCTACGGTTTTCACGAAGGCTATTTCAGTTGGCCTCGCTACGTCGAACAGCAGGCGATGCCTCCCGGCCTCGACGGCTACACGCTGCGCGTCTTCGATCAAGGTCTTGGTCGCAGCATCTGGTTTGTGAAAGGCGCCGACGTCGCGGCGATCGCGCGAGCAATTCAAAGCTTCCCTTCCGCACGACGTAACGACCTATGGAGTGGTGTGGGTCTGGCGTGTGCGTACGCCGGAGGCTGCGAACGGGCGGCGATCGAGTCGTTGCGAACTGCTGCCGACCGACACTTGCCGGCGTTTGCTCAAGGTGTGGCGTTTGCCGCTAAGACGCGTCATCGCGCAGCAAACCTCAACTCTCATACAGAAACTGTGAGCCGTTTGATCTGCGGGCAGTCCGCCGAAGCGCTCGCCGCAATCACCGACGATGCTTTGGAAGACTTGCATGAAGAGGGCGGGCTCCCGGCGTACGAGGTGTGGCGCCGGCGCATTCAGAAAAAAATCGCAGTGGGGGTAACAACAACATGACAATCAACGGCGCATTTCGGCGCCAGGCTGCAAAGTTGACGGCGATCATTCTCATCCTCGTGGTCTACGGTTTCGCGCGCATCCCGGAACCCTCGGAATCCGAGTTAGCAAAACTCGCCGAAGGTTTTCGCTTCCGCGCAGAGCCACTACCAACGCTGAGCGGAGAAACGCCCAGGACGATCCGCAACGTCAATCCATCGTTGCGTCGCATTGCCGGTTGGATCTCCAGTGTCGGCGCAGCGGTGGCGCTCAACGATCTCGACGGTGACGGTCTTCCAAACGATGCGTGTTACGTCGACACCCGGATCGATAAGGTCATCGTAGCGCCCGTGCCGGGTACACCTGCGCGCTATCAGCCCTTCGCTCTCGACGCGCTCACTCTGCCTTACGACGCGGCAACGATGGCGCCGATGGGCTGTCTGCCCGGAGACTTTAACGAAGACGGTCTTCTCGACGTGCTCGCCTACTACTGGGGCAGAACTCCAATCGTCTTCACGAAACGCTCTTCGGGCGCGCTCGACACCAATAGCTACACGCGTAGCGAAGTGGTGCCCGGCGGCGCGCGCTGGTACACGAACGCGGCGACACTCGCTGATATCGACGGCGATGGACACACGGATTTGATCGTCGGCAACTTCTTCCCGGATGGAGCGCGCATCCTCGACGCACGCGCCACCATCGGCGATGAAATGCAGGACTCCATGTCGCTCGCGCAAAACGGCGGTCACAAACATCTCTTTCTGTGGAGACGCACGTCACCTTCAGCCGTGCAATTCGAAGAAGTCAACGGTGCACTCGATGAGAAGAGTGGCCGCGGTTGGGCGCTGGCAATCGGCGCCGCCGATCTCGACGGCGATCTGCTCCCCGAGATCTACTTCGCCAACGACTTCGGTCCCGATCGGCTACTGCACAACCGCTCGACGCCCGGTCACGTTCGCTTCGAACTGTTGGAAGGTCGACGATCATTTACGACAACGAAGTCGAAGGTGCTGGGCCACGACTCGTACAAGGGCATGGGTGTTGACTTCGGTGATTTGAATGGCGACGGGTGGCCCGACATCTACGTCAGCAACATCACGCAGGAGTATGGACTCGAAGAAAGTAATTTCGTCTTTCTCAGCACCGGACGAGTAGATCTCATGAAGCAGGGCGTCGCGCCCTACGTTGATCGCAGCGAGTCGCTCGGGCTTTCGCGCAGTGGTTGGGGATGGGAGTCACGGCTTGGCGATTTCAACAACGACGGGGCACTCGAAGCTTTGCAGGCGACCGGCTTCATTAAAGGAACCGCCAACCGTTGGCCCGACCTGCACGAGGTTGTGATGGGCAACGATCAACTGCTCCGCCACCCGCGTAGTTGGCCCACGCTTCAAGCCGAGGCTGACATCAGTGGGAACGGCCACAACTTCTTCTTCGTGCGTGGACCTGACGGTCGTTTTCACGACATCGCCGCACAACTTTCGCAAAACCAGCCGTTGCTCACTCGCGGGATCGCGACAGCAGACGTCGACGGCGATGGCCGTCTTGACTACGCGGTCGCGAACCAGTGGGGCACTTCCTACTTCTATCGCAACGAGAGCAACAATTCGGGCGCGTTCGTCGGACTCAGACTCCGCTTGCCTGTCGGCGACGGCCTGTCGCAGACGCGCGTTTGTCGCGCCGGAGCTGTGCCTCCTTCACGTCCGGCAATCGGAGCCGAAGCACGACTGTTTCTAACCGGACATGCCGAGTTGGTCCAACAGGTTGACGGCGGTAACGGTCATTCGGGCAAGCGCAGTTCGGATTTGCAGTTCGGGTTGGGCCATGTAACGGGAAACGAACTCGTCAAAGTCGAGTTGCGCTGGCGCGACGCGCGCGGAGCGTTGCAACGCGAAACAATTCAACTATCACCGGGTGGTTGGTACACAGTCCTGCTCGGTACTGAGAAGGGAGTCGTCAATGACTGCACAAGCCGTTAACAATCGGGCCGACCGTTTGGGAGGGCTGCGGCGCTTCGCAGTCGCGATCACTGTACTCAACGTACTGGGTCATACGTTCTTTGGCTTCGAACAGTCGTTCGCCCACCCCATCGTGGCGTTGATTTCCGCCTACAGTGCCGAACTGCTGCTGGAGTTCATCGACGCACGTTGCAACCGTCGTGCGCTCAGGTTTATGGGCGGCGGGGTGCGTAAGTTCGTCGAGTTTCTGCTCTCGGCGCACATTACCGGACTCGCTTGCGCGATGCTTCTCTACGCAAACGAAAGACTCGGACCGGTGATCTTCGCTGCGGTCGTGGCAATCTGTTCGAAGTGTCTCTTGCGCGGTCCTGTTGGTAACGGCACACGCCACTTCCTCAATCCATCGAACTTCGGCATCACGGTGACACTGCTTGCCTTCGCGTGGGTCAGCGTTGCGCCGCCTTATCAATTCACAGAGAACATGACTGGACCAGGCGACTGGATCCTGCCCGCGATCATCATCTGCACGGGGACGTTTCTCAACTGGCGCTTCACGCACCGGCTGCCGTTGATTGCCGCGTGGGTCGGAGGCTTTGTCGCGCAAGCCGCCGTGCGGAGTTTGTTGTTTGACGCTCCGTTCGGCGCCGCGTTGGTGCCGATGACCGGTGTCGCTTTCATTCTCTACACGTTCTACATGGTGACCGATCCGGCAACAACGCCGAGTGGAAAGCGCGAGCAGATCGCCTTCGGCTTCAGTGTCGCCGCGGTCTACGGACTGCTGATGGTGACCCATGTTGTCTTCGGATTGTTCTTTGCGCTGACGATCGTCTGCACCGT
>DATJKO010000250.1:0-1941 GCA_035491355.1 Pyrinomonadaceae bacterium | reverse complement strand
GGGTATTTGAAAACGATGATGTCGCCGCGGCGAATCTGTCTTTGCGGCAGAAAAGGCAGCGACGTGCCCGGAGCGAAGATGAACTTGTTCACCAGCAAATGGTCGCCGATCGTGATCGTGTTCTGCATCGATCCGGTCGGGACTTTGACGGCCTGGACGATGAACGTCATGCCGAACAACGCCATGATCACCGTTACCACTGCCGACTCGAAATACTCACGGACCCACGTCTTCGGCGGACCCTTTGGCTTAACGGGCTCCAGGTTCCGGTCTTCGTGGCCGTTGCGATTAAAGATCTTCTTGAATGAGAAAGCTGGGGCTTCGGTTGTAGTGTCCGAAGCGCCCGGAGTTTTTTTGTCAGTAGTTGGGTTGGTCGCCATCAAAAATCCATCCTAGAGACGTTACCGGCAGCGGTCAAGTTGCTTACGAGAATCGCGAAACAAGGGTTTTACGAATCAACCCCCTCGGCCTTTGACTCCTGCACCCTCATACCCTCGAGGGCAGCTCGTGCGGCCGCAGCTTCAGCGGTTTTGATTGAATGACCTTCGCCCTGGATGCTGCCGCTGTCCCAGGCAACCTCGACGTGAAAGACGCGCTGGTGTGGCGGGCCGAGCGTTTCAATGACCGTGTAACGAGGTGCAGGCCGGCGTTCCGCCTGGAGCTTCTCCTGCAACATCGTCTTGTAGTCAGCCTTCGCGGCCGTGAGCGGATCGGCCGCAGCCAGTTCTTCTCTTAATGCATGACAGACGAAACGAGTCGCTGCTTCCAGTCCCCCGTCCTGAAAAATCGCGCCCGTAATCGCCTCAAACACGTCCGCCAGCAGCGCGTTCTTCTGCCGTCCACCGCTTTTCTCTTCTCCGCGTCCGAACCGCAGAAAGTCGCCCAACGCCAAACCCTGCGAGGCCTTCGCCAACGTAGGCGCGCTGACCAGGCGGTGCTTCATTCGCGACAACTCACCTTCAGTGCCGCCGCGATATGAATTGCAAAGATAATAAGCGACTACGAGGCCGAGGACTGAATCACCCAGAAACTCCAGCGACTCATTGTGCAGCTTGCGCGCTTCGAGATCGTCACCAGGGGCGACCTTTTCATGGGCCCACGAACGGTGCGTGATCGCGCGTTCCAGTAACGTACGATCTTTGAAGTTGTAAGCCAGAACCGTTTCGAGGAGATCGAGATCGGGAATCGTTTCGGGGTGTTTCAAAGCGTGCAGGATTATAACAAACGCCGGAAGCTTGTCTTAGCGACGAGCTTCCGGCGCACTTGAAAGGAGAAAGTTAACTATCGTTACCGAGGCCTGCCGGGTTTGGTGGCCGCGGGTTTGGTGTTGGCGGTAGCCGGTACGGCTGCCGGCGTTGCCGCTGGCTTCGCTGGAGCGCTCGCACCGTTCGCTGTACCCGTGGTCGGCGTCGCGCCACCGGTGGTTCCGTTAGTGGTCGCGGCCGGAGTTGCCGGCAACGAGGTCAACGGAGTTGGTTCAGGCGGAAGCGGTTTCGAAAGAATGCTGGCGACCAGTGTGTCAACTCCGGTCTCCGGTTCGTTTGGATTGCGGAACTTGTACCACTGCTTCAGGCTGTCGTTCCACGTCGCTTTCTGAGCAGCAATTTTCGCATCCGATCCGGCGAGCGCGACGGCTCTGGCGTAACCATCGATCATGCGATCGACGAGCTGGTGAATGTTCGCCAGCGCCAACTTGCTTTCGGGAGTTTCTTCCTTGTTCGTATAAATCTTGTAGGCCTCCGACTGCTTGGCGTACGGGCCCGTCTCATAAGCGCCCGCGATCAAAGCGTAGGTGAAAGCCGACTTTTTCAGCGGCGTCTCGAACTGCGCCGATTTAAGCAAGTACTTCAGAGCACCCGATGGATCGTTGGCGACCGTCAATGAACCAATCGTGTAATTCATGTAGGCGGTCGCGACTTCTTTATTCTGAAGTGGCGTCCA
>DATJKO010000249.1:0-5537 GCA_035491355.1 Pyrinomonadaceae bacterium | reverse complement strand
GACATCACCTGGTCCATCGTGCGCACGTCCGAAACAGGCTGGTTCGGATCGATTGCGCGTATCTCTCGTTGCACTGCCGGAGCGATGGCTGTGGGTTCGCCATCGGTGCGGATGACGAGCGTCATGAACGGGTACGCCAGTTCAGGATGCGGGAAGTAGACTGCGGGTGGCGCTTCGTCGATCAGGCTGTCGTAGCGGACGTTACCAACCACGCCGATGATCTCGGTCGGGGTGGGATTCTCGAACATCTGGACGTCGAGTCGCTTTCCAATCGGATCTTCGTTGGGAAAGTGTTTGCGCGCGAGTGCCTCGTTGATCAGGATGACGCGCTTGGCCTCGTGTTGTTCGAGATCGGAGAAGTTGCGACCGCGCAGGATCGAAATGCCGAGCGTCTGAAAATATCCGGCGTTGACGACGCGCACGTCTGTGCCTGGTTCTTGTCCCGGCGGCGGTTCGGGCCGCCCTTCAATCTTGAAACCCGTCGCCGAACCGAGACCACCGTACAGCGGCAGGAAGTTGATCATGCCTGCGGAACGCACGCCCGGCAGGTGTTGCACGCGCTGCATTGCGTCACTGAAGAACTGGACCAACTGCGGATCTTCCGGATATCGCGCGCTGGGCAAACGCACGACCATCGACAAGACGTTGTCAGGATTGAAACCGCGATCGACTTGTTGCAGACGAATGAAGCTCCGCACCAGCAAGCCGGCGCTTGCCAACAAGACCACCGCCAGCGCGATTTCAGAAACGACGAGCACGTTGCGCAGGCGACGGCTGCCGGCAGCCTGACCCGAATCAGACTTGCCGCCTTCCTTGAGTGAATCGTTGAGATTGAGTCGCGAGATGTGCAACGCGGGCGCGAGGCCGAAAATAATCCCGGTCAGGATGGAGATGCCGAGCGTCCACAGCATTACAGACAAGTTCAAGCTGACACCTTGCAGGCTCACGACATCACGCGGGCTGATCAAAAGCAGCGCTTTGATGCCCAGCGAGGCGAACCCGAGCCCGAGTGCGCTGCCAAGCAATGCGAGCAGGAGACTTTCAGTCAGCAATTGTCTGACGATGCGCGAACGACGCGCGCCGAGTGCGGCGCGAAGCGCAATCTCTTTTTCGCGCGACGTTGCGAGCGAGAGCAGCAGGTTCGCAACGTTGGCGCACGCGATCAGTAAGACGAATCCGACCGCACCGAGCATTAGCCACAACGGCCGTCGCACATTGCCGAAGAATTGTTCGCGCAAAGGCAGGACTTCCGCGCTGAAGTTCTTGTTGAATTGCGGCGCTTCGTCCGACAGTCGAGATTCGATAGTTCGCAGTTCCGCGGCTGCCTGGTCGGCGGTCACGCCAGGTTTCAACTTCGCCACCGTCGAGAGAAAACGCCCGCGTTCGTTTTCGGTGTTTCCCGTTGGCATCGGCAGCGTGACCCAAACTTCAGCCGGCCTGCCCGTTCCCGATCGCTGTTTGATGTGAAACTGAAAATTCGGCGGCATCACGCCGACAATCTCGAAGTTGATTGCGTTGAGTGTGATCGACTGTCCAATGACGTTCGACTGTCCGCCGAATCGTCGTTGCCACAGCGAGTGGCTGAGCACGGCGACGAGGGGGCTGCCTGGTTCACCATCTTCCGCGACGAGAGTGCGACCGAGAATCGGATCGACGCCAAGGACTTTGAAGATGTCGGGCACAGCGAGTTGACCGGAAACCTCTTCCGGTTCGCCGTCGCCGGTCAGTGTGAATCGCTGGTCCGAGAAGGCAGCAATGTTTTCGTAGTTCGTGCTCTGATCGCGCCAGGCACGAAAGTTTGCCCGTGATGTCGTGTTTTGATGACGACCTTCAGGCGTGACCTCCCACAGCATCACGATCCGATCCGGATCTCGAAAGGGAAGCGGCCGCAGCAGTAGTTCGTTCACGACCGAGAAGATCGCACTGTTGGCGCCGATGCCGAGCGCGAGAGTGATCACGGCGACTGAAGTGAACGCTTTGTGTTTGAGCAGCACGCGCGCGCCGTAGCGAACATCCTGCGCGAGTGTTTCAAAGAAGCCGCCGCCTTTGACGTCATACGCAGCGTCGACGGCGCGGTTCAGGTTGCCGAAGCTGCACAGTGCCTTGTCGCGCGCTTCCTGGGGCGACATACCGGAGCGGAGATTTGCTTCCGTCTCTAGATCGAGGTGCGTGCGCATTTCGCGGTCGATGTCGTTGATGACGGATTCGCGCTGTCGCAGCGCCCGCAGACGGTCGCGAAGAATGTTGAACCACTTCATGTTGCTCTACCTTCAAACTTCCTCTTGCCTGATCTTGCCCTTACCCTGTCAACTGCTCTTATGCCTCTTGTGTCTCTTTGTGGCTAAATCGTGGCTTGCCGCACTTTCGTGATTGCAAGCACCAGCCGGTCCCAGCTTGCTTCCTGCGTTTCGAGTTGCTTACGTCCGGTGCGCGTCAGTTTGTAAAACTTCGCCTCGCGTCCGGTCTCATGAACGTCCCAGCGCGCCGAAACCCAGCCCTTTTGTTCGATGCGATAGAGCGCCGGGTACAACGATCCCTGTTCGACGTTGAGCATTTCGTCCGACAGTTGGCGGATACGTTGAATAATCCCGTACCCGTGCAGTTCTCCCAGCGACAGCGATTTGAGGATCAGCATGTCGAGCGTCCCCTGCAACAGCTCGGCCTTCTCCTTTGCCACTATGATCTCCTTTGACTGCGAGCAACGTAGAAGTAGTGATACCTAGAGTCGGTAGGCATCATAACCAGCAATGCCTAGACTGTCAAAGTGTGCTCTTTTTTCGGTGGTGTGGGGTTAGTGCTTCCGTCGCGTGAGGCTGACGGCGACAGCGCAGAGCTCGGCAAGTTCGACGGGTTTCGGAACGTGCATGTCGTAACCGGCGCGCAACGCGTGCAGGCGATCTTCAACGCGCGTGTACGCAGTTAACGCAATTGCCGCGACTCGCCCGCCCGTCTCCGTTTGAAGTTGGCGGATCTGCCGAATCAAAGAGTAACCATCGACGCCGGGCATACCAATATCACTGATCAGGATGTCCGGCACCTCTCCTTGGAGGGCACTCAGCGCTTCCGCCGCGGAACCGGCAATACGGACAGTCGCGCCCCAGTATTCGAGTCCCTGCCTCAGCAAGTCGCGCGTGTCAGGTTCGTCGTCGACCACCAGAATTGATAATCCGTCAAGACGATCGGCGACGTCATCGGGTGGCAACAGGTCTCGCGCACCCGGATGCACGCGACTGCCCGACGCATCAACGTGGTAAACCGGAGTGATCGGCAATTGGACCGTGAACGTTGCGCCCTGGCCCACACCTTCGCTGATCGCGCTAACAGTTCCGCCATGAAGTTCCACCAGGTGACGCACGATCGCGAGACCCAATCCCATGCCGCCATGCTCACGGCTGGTTTTCTGGTCGGCCTGACGGAAGCGATCGAAAACATGTGGTAGAAAATCAGGCGCGATCCCCTGTCCGGTATCGCTGACGACGATCTCCAGATGTGAATTCACGCGCTCCGAACGAATCTGCACCCGCCCGCCGCGCGGCGTAAATTTGATCGCGTTCGACAACAGGTTCCAGATTATTTGCTGCAGGCGCACCGGGTCGCCAGGAATCGCTGCGGCGCCTGTATCCATAACCTTCTGAACATGTACGCCCTTCGCCTCGGCGGCTGGTCTGACCGCTTCGACCGCCGCATCGATAAATGAGGTTGGATCCGAAGGCCGGACGTCCATCCGCAACTTTCCAGTGACGATGCGCGACACGTCGAGTAGATCGTCAATCAATTGTGCCTGCGCGCGAGCGTTGCGTTCGATCGTGTCGAGTGCTTTGACGTGCTCGTCAGCGGACAACTGTCCCAATCGCAACATTCGTGTCCAACCAAGAATAGCGCTCAAAGGCGTGCGCAGTTCGTGCGAGATGGTGGCGAGAAACTCTTCCTTCAACCGGCTGGACTCTTCCGCCTTGCGATAGAGATGTTCGTTTTCGGCGGCGGCTTTCTCGGCGTCACTGCGCGCACGGTTTGCTGCGGCGTAAGCTGCATCAAGCGCTTTGCGCGCCTGTCGCTGCTCGGTGATGTCGCGCGCGATCTTGGACGCGCCGACGATCTGACCCTGGGGACCTTTAATTGGTGAGACGGTGAGCGAGATATCGACGTGGCGTCCGTCTTTGGTGACGCGGATAGTTTCGTAGTGCTCGATCCGTTCGCCTTTTCGGAGTCGTGCGAGGATCGCCGGTTCTTCGTCGGGATGATCGGGCGGAATCAGCATAGTCACCGGTTTGCCGATCGCCTCATCCGCGGTGTAGCCAAAGATTCGTTCCGCGCCCGGGTTCCAACTCGTGATGATGCCGTCGAGAGTCTTGCTGATGATTGCGTCGTCCGCCGACTCGATGAGCGCAGCGAGCCAGTAACGAGCCAGTTCGGGGCCGTTCAGATCCGTGAGTGGAGTCGAGTCTGTATTGCTGCCAGGCTCCGCCTGGTCTGGAGCTTCTGCGGACATAATAACTAGTCTCAGTCGACTTCTCGGAAGGGGAGTGCTTGGGGAATAAAATAGGGTGGGCAGATTATAGCAAAGTCTGACGCGAATAGCGCATCGCGCGGATTTCAGGTGGTCTCTTGAATTGCGAGTTCTTCTGCGGTCTCGGCGGATCCTCGGCGCTCTCTGCGTTGAAACAGCCCTTTAACGCGGAGTGCTGGTAACCAAACGGTCACGAAAAAGAAAACACCCGGGACAAAAAAGTCCCGGGTGCTTTTGCGCGCGGCGTTGATGCCGAGCTTCAGTGTCCGGCCGAGAGTTTGCCGATCAGTGTGAACAAAGGCAGGTACATCGCGATGACGATCGAACCGATCGTGACGCCGAGGAAGCCGATCAGCAGCGGTTCGATCAACGTCAGCAGGTTGGCGATCGCGGAATCAACTTCCGCTTCGTAGAAGTCGGCAATCTTTCCCAGCATCGCATCAAGGGCGCCGGTCTGTTCGCCGATGCCGATCATCTGCGCCACCATGTGCGGGAAGACTTCGGTCGCCTTCAACGGTTCGACAAAGCTTTCACCGCGCTCAACTCCAGCGCGTACCTTCGTAATCGCTTCCTCGATGATCACGTTGCCGGAAGTCTTGGCGGTGATGTCGAGCGATTGCAGGATCGGCACGCCAGACGAAAGTAGCGTCGAAAGCGTGCGCGAAAAGCGGGCCACTGAGATTTTTCGGAAAATCTCGCCGATGATCGGAATCTTCAAGAGGACTCGATCGATGTTTTTATGACCGCCAGGTGTCTTGTAATAGAACCTGATTGAGACGGCGGTGGCGATTATGCTTGCGAGTATGATGAGTCCGCCCCAGCCGGCGAGAAAGTTACTGAAGCCAACCACGATTCGCGTCGGCAACGGCAACTGCTCACCTGGTCCAAGCAGGCCGAGGAAGATGGCCTGAAACTGCGGAATCACGACGATCATGATCACGGCCACGGCGATGACCGCGAGCAGGATTACGGCGGCCGGATAGATCATCGCCGAAATGATGTCGCGCTTTAACTTCACGATCTTCTCGAT
>DATJKO010000248.1:0-3835 GCA_035491355.1 Pyrinomonadaceae bacterium | reverse complement strand
CGGCTTCGACCGGATCCATGTTGGCGCTCTTGAAGCGGAAAGCAGCGTTGCGCGACATCACACGCAGGTTTGGGAGTTGCGAAAGACTGTTGATGATGCTTTCGGTAATTCCATCAGACAGATACTCGGCGTTCGGATCCTTAGTGTCGTTGATGAAAGGCAGAATAGCGACGGAGTTGATCGTCGGCCCTGAGCGCGCGTAGTAAACAATGATCGCGATCGACACGGCTGCGAGCAACGCGGGAATCGCGAACTTCAGCCAATTTGTTGGCCGCGGTTCGGTGATCGAGCTCGTGCGAGGAGCAACAGTTTCCGATACTGTTTCGACCTGCGATCGCGTGCCGGTTGGCACCAGCGTAATTAACTCGGTGTCCGCTGAACGATTGTTTTGCCTTTGCGAAATTTCGCGTTCGCCGGTCGACGTGTGGACCTCGTCGCGCAACTGCTCGAGGTCGAGCTTGAGGTCGGTGATCGTTTGATAGCGCTTGAGGCGGTCCTTCGCGAGCGCTTTCAAGACGATGCGATCCAGTTGCCGCGGCACGTTTGCGACATGCTGAATCAACGGCACCGGATCGTGATCGATGATCGACACGCGCGTGTGGCTGTCCGTGCGGCCCTTGAACGGCTGCTGACCGGCGATCATCTCGTACAAGACCACGCCGAGGCTGAAAACGTCGGAACGCGTATCGATCGGTTCGCCCTGCGCTTGTTCGGGAGACATATAACCGCTCGTCCCCATGATAATCCCCGGATTCGTTTCGGAGATGGGGATCGTCACGGCTTCCGGATCGGCGCTCGTCGAATCGCGATCCGTAAGTTTCGCCAGGCCGAAGTCGAGAACTTTCACGATCCGATCGCGCACGAAACGATCCTCGCGCAACATGATGTTCTCGGGCTTGATGTCGCGGTGAACAATGCCGGCAGCGTGTGCGGCTTCGAGCGCCATCGCGATCTGGATCGCGACGCCGAGAGCTTCGTCGAGTTTCAACGGCTCGCGCCAGAGACGCTGTCGTAAAGTCTCGCCTTCGATGTATTCCGTCGCGATGTAGTACTTACCGTCCGTTTCGCCAATCTCGTAGACAGTGAGTATATTGGGGTGGTTCAACGCGAGGATCGCGCGTGCTTCCTGACGGAAGCGTCGCAAACGGCTTTCAGAGCGCGTCAGTTCTTCGGGCAGGACTTTGAGCGCCACCTTGCGTCCGTGTTGTTTGGTGTCTTCGCCAAGCAGGACTTCGCCCATGCCGCCCTTGCCGAGCCTGCGCAGGATGCGATAATGGGCTATGTAGTCGGGAGGCGAATCGTCGCTGACTGAATTCGAGCTGTGTGAGCTGTCGGGCATGAAGGTGTTGCGCAACTCATCATATGGGCCGAAGATCAGTACCCCGGCATTGTATCACCCGATTATCCATCGGTGTTATCCGTATGCGGGGGGATCGTTGTGAGGGGCAACAGCATGAACCCTCAAGGCATCGAACCGCCGTACCCAGCAGACTCAGGGTTGTCCCCTGAACTATAATCCGATCGCATGTCAACTGCTCGATTACGCCTTTTATTCATATCTTTTTCAGCGATTTGCGTCTTGACTGGCGCGTCGTTGAACGTCTCGGCGCAAAAGCCGAAACCCAGTCCGACGCCACTGCCTGCAGATCCGCAGGGTACGGTGCGAATTCCCGTACGCCGCGTGCGACTCCCAATTACCGTTACCGATAAGAAAGGTAATTTCGTCCCCGGTCTGGCGCAGAATGATTTTATTGTTCTGGAAGATAAAGTGCCGCAGACGATCGAAACATTTTCAGACGATACGGCGTCGTTGCCGATCTACGTCGCGGTATTACTCGACACTTCGCCGTCAACGGCCGGAAAGTTGAAGTTTCAACAAGAGTCGGCGATGAATTTCATCCAGACGGTCGTGAAGGCGCGCCGCGATCGCGTGCTGTTCGGAACGTTCGACGATCAGATAACGCTGCTTCAGGATTTCACCGACAAGCTCGATCTGCTCGACAAGGCCGTCAGTGGGGTGAAGAACATGGGCAAGCAGACCGCGCTGTTCGATGCAGTGTGGCAGTTCTGCGATGAGAAGATGCGCTCCGTTCCCGGACGACGCGTTTTGCTGCTGGTTACCGACGGTGAAGACACTTACAGTCGCGCAAATATCCGCGACGCCATCGATATCGCTCAACGCACCGAAACGACGATTTTTGCAATCTCGACCAAGGCCGGCTTCTTGGCTACCGTACCCGGCGTCGAAGCAGGTCAGGTCGCCGACAAGAAAGATCGCGATCTGCAGACACTCGCGGAGGAGACCGGTGGCGAGGCGTTCTTCACCGGCGACATGCTCGCGCTCGAACGAGCGTTCAATAAGATTTCGAGGGAATTGCGCGCCCAGTATCTCGTCACTTACGACCCGACGAATAAGAATTACAACGGCTCGTTTCGCAAGATCGAAGTCAAACTCGCGCAGGGCCGTGGCGATCTAAGAGTAAGAACGAAGCGCGGCTACCCTGCGGTAGCTGACAATGTAATGCAGTAGGAAGTGGGAAGTAAGATGCGTTACCGAGAATTCAACCGATTGTTTGTGTTGCTGCTCCTCGTTGTGGTCTTGTGCATCGGCTTCGCCACTAGCAGTTTCTCGGCGAATAACGAAGCGATAACGGCTGGCATCAATGCCGCGCCGTCACCCTCACCTTCGCCAACTCCGCGCAATCGCGAAGAGTTGCCGCAGGACTCGGACGAAGTGATCAAGGTTGAAACCAATCTCACGAACATCTTCTTCACCGCCGCCGACAAGAACAAACGCTTCATCAGCAATTTGAAAGCTGAAGACATCCGCGTGTTCGAAGACGGTCAGCAACAGGACATTTTTACTTTCCAAACAAACATCGATCTGCCGCTGTCACTCGCCATCCTGATCGACACGAGCGCCTCCGAAGAGCGCACACTGCCTGACGAAAAAGAAGCGGCGCGCGCGTTTCTCGAAAACATTCTGAAGCCAGGCGGCAAAGACGAAGCCGCGATCTTGTCGTTTACCGGGGAAACAACGCTCGAACAGGGCTTCTCAGGAAACCTCGAGCGGCTGCGACGAGCAATCGATCGCGTAGAGTTTGTGCCACCATCGGGTTACATCGGTGGCGGCGTCGTAGTGAACGGAACACCGCCGATCTCGGGGACCAATCAGGCCATCGCCGGATCGACCGCGATCTGGGACGCCGTTTATGCTACCTCCGAAGAACTGATTGGCACCTCCGCCGAACACACGCGCCGCGCAATCATTCTGCTTACCGACGGCGACGACACCAGCAGTCGACTCAAGATGGACGAAGCAATTCAAGCGGCGCAAAAAGCCGACTCGCTGATTTACGCGATCGGCATCGGCGACCGCTACACCTTCAACGTCAACGAAGGCGCCCTCAGAAAGATCGCCGAGAAAACCGGTGGCCGCGCCTATTTCCCACGGCACGAGCGCGACCTGCGCGACGCCTTCGCGCAGATTCAGCGCGACCTGCGCGAGCAGTACCTGGTGGCCTATTCACCCAGCAACAAGTCCCGCGATGGTTCATATCGCAAAATCGAGATACAGATCGTCAATCCTGATCTCAAACAGCAGAACCTGAAGTTGAACTACCGCACCGGCTACTTCTCCAAAACGGGCGGCCCGGAGACGCCAGGGAAGCGGAAGAGTTCGGGCCAGTAGGGCGACACGGAGCGACACGGAGAAGGAGAGACGCGGGGACGCGGAGATCTCCGTTCCTCCGCGTCCCTTTTGCCCGCGTCCCCGCATCACCGCGTCCCTTTTCCCCGCGTCCCTTTTCCCCGCGTCCCTTTTCCCCGCGTCCCC
>DATJKO010000247.1:0-6767 GCA_035491355.1 Pyrinomonadaceae bacterium | reverse complement strand
AACGACGGCGGAGTGACGCCGAGCACCGTCAGCGGATGTTCGTTGACGAGGATTGTCTTGCCGACGACCGCAGGGTCCTTCGCGAACCGTCGATCCCAAAAGTCATAACTCAAAACAGCAACGGGGTGCGCAGCGGGCGTGCGATCGTCGTCCGGCGTGAACAAACGACCGGCCCAGGGACGCACACCGAGCACTGCGAAGAAGTTTCCGCTGACCAATTCACCACGCACCCGTTCGTTCTGATCGCCGTAGCTGACATTCATCTGCGCACTGGCGCGAGTGATGACGCCCGAGAAGACGTCGTTCCGATCGCGCAGATCCTGGTACATCGGATACGAGAAAGAGCTGTCGTAGTCCGGACCTTCTTTCGGATCGTATGCTGAGAGGACCACGAGTTGATCGGGATCCTGGACCGGCAGACTCTGCAGCAGCACCTTGTCGGTGACTGAGAAGATCGCGGCGTTCGCACCGATGCCGAGTGCCAGCGTCAACACGACCACCGCGGTGAATCCCGGATGCTTCGCGAGCATGCGCAGCGCGTAACGAACGTCTTGCCACAACTGTTTGAAAAGTGAGCCCATCATTCATACCTCAGCGCTACCAACGGATCGACTTTCGTCGCTCGCCGGGCGGGGATGTAACACGCAAACAATCCAACCAGCACAAGTCCAACGGCTACGATCACGAACGTCGTCAGGTCCGTGGTAGAAACTCCAAACAGCAAGCTTGACATCAAACGCGTCACGGCAAACGCACCCGCCAATCCGAGCACAAGCCCAATTAACACCAGCGCCATTCCCTGGCCCATGAATAACCGCAGTACGTCGCGACGCCCGGCTCCTAGCGCCATGCGAATGCCAACCTCATGTGTGCGTTGCGAGACTGAATACGAGAGCACGCCGTAGACACCGGTGGCCGCGAGCACCAGCGCCAGCATTGCAAACACCGCGAACAGCATGGCGTTGAAGCGTCGCGGAGATGCTTCCCGCGCCAGAATGCTTGCGAAGGTTGCGACCTCCGTGATGGGCACATCTTTATCGACGTCGTGGACCGCGCGCGTTACTGCTGCGGTTAGTGTCTGCGGATCGACCTTGTGATAACGAATTGAAAGTGTCGAGTTTCGTTGTGGCGAACCCCCGAGCGGCGTGTACATCTTGATCAGCGGCTTCGTCTCCGAACCGTAAGCTCTTACTTGCGCGACGACGCCGATGATCTCGTGCCAGACCGGATCGCCGTACTTGACGTGTTTGCCGACCGGGTTTTCGTTGGGCCAAAAGCGTCGCGCCAGGTTCTCGTCAACGATCACCACCGGTCGCCCGTTCTCGTCTTCATCGCGTGTGAAAGTACGGCCGCGCAGTAGCGGGATCTTCATCGCCTGGAAGTAGTCCGCACTGACGATGGACCAGTCGACGTTGATCATTTTGCCAGGCTCCGACGCCGGGTGACCTTCGGCTTGGATATCGTTCTGCCAGCCGTCTGCAAAACCCGGCAGTGCTGCAGAAATCGTGGCCGTCTCGACGCCGGGCTGCGCCTGCACGCTATCGATCACCTGGTGCAGCAGGCGACTGAGTTCGACCGGCTGGCGATGTCGACTCCGCGAAACCTTCAGTTCCATCGTGAGGACGCCGTTTGGATCGAAACCGATTTCAGACTTCAACAGGACCACCAGGCTCTTGACCATCAAACCGGCGCCGACGAGTAACGCGACGGACACAGCCACTTCACTTACCACCAACAGACCGCGCAGCTTCCTGCCCTGTCCGTCAGTGGTGGTCGAAGAGCTGTCTTTCAACGTGTCCTGTAGATCTGTTTTGGAAAAACGAAGTGCGGGCGCGAGGCCAAACAGAATTCCAGTGAGCACCGAAGCGCCGAGGTTGAACGCCAGCACCCGGCCGTTCAAACCAATGCCGTCCATGCGCGGCACCGTTTCGTGGGCCACCTTTTGCAGTACCGACATGGCCCATGACGCCAAGAGCAAACCGAGCAGTCCGCCGCTGAAGGCGAGCAACAGGCTCTCCACCAGCAACTGGCGAATGATGCGCCAGCGCGATGCACCGAGCGCGGCGCGCACGGCGAACTCTTTTCGCCGCGTAGCCGCGCGTGCAAGCAAAAGGTTCGCGACGTTCGCACACGCAATCAACAAAACCAGTCCGACCGCGCCGAATAGGACCTTCAGAGCCGTGCTGACGTTGCGAGTGATGTTGTCTTGTAGTGAAACAACGGTAATCGTGTCGGCGCCGGCGTTTTCTACCGGATGTTCCTTGAGGAGTTGCTGCCCGATGCGGTTCATCTCCGCTCGCGCCTGTTCGATCGTCACCCCGGGTTTCAAACGCGCCATGACGAAGCCGCCGATGCGCACATCACGTGTGTGCGTGTGCCAGTTCATCGGACCCATTAACAGCCACAACGGCGGTGGTCCCTGGTGAACGAAGTTCTCCGGCATCACGCCAATGATCGCAAAGCCCTTGTCGTCCAGTGTTATTTGCTTGCCGACGACATTCGGATCGCCGCCGAAACGTTGTTGCCAGAAGGCGTGACTGATGATCGTTACAGGTGCAGCACCGGGTTGGTCGTCAGCCTCGGTGAAGTCGCGGCCGAGCAGCGGCGTCACCTTCATTACTTTGAAATAACCGGCGGTGACCATCCGCGAGTTGATGTTCTCGGGTTGATCCGCGCCGGTTAGGTTCACGGACCAGCCGCGGAAAGTAGACATTGCTTCGAAGACCTGGTTGCGGGAGCGCCAGTCGAGGAAGTTTGGATACGAGACCCAACGGTTCGCGACTTCGGGTCCCGACTCCGTCAGCCAAACAATGCGATCCGGTTCCGGGTACGGCAACGGCTTCAGCAGCACCGCATGGACGACGCTGAACATCGCGGTGTTGATGCCGATGCCCCCGGCCAGCGTTAAGACAGACAACGCTGTGAAGCCCGGATGTTTCCGCAGCCAGCGCAAGCCGTAGATCAGGTCCTGCATCATTCGTTACTCACTCCGCAGTGTAATTACGGGATCGACTCGCGTAGCTCGCCGCGCCGGCAAGTAACACGCAGCCAACGCGACCGCCGCAAGCGCGACTGACGTCACCGCAAACGTCAACGGATCCGCCGCTCTCACTTCAAATAGCAAACTCTCGAGATATCTCGTGACTACAAACGCGCCGCTCAACCCGATCGCGATCCCGAGCACGGCCAGGGACATGCCCTGTCGCAGCACCAGCGTCAGCACGTCGGTGCGTTTCGCTCCGAGCGCCATACGTATCCCGATTTCCTGCGTGCGCCGGCTGACGGAGTAAGACAACACTCCGTACAAGCCGGCGCAGGCCAGCAACAAAGCGAGAACTCCAAAGAGACTGGCAAGCGTCGTCACCAGACGCTCATGACCCAGCGTTTCGTCCACCTGTTGTTCGAGCGTCTTGATGCGGAAAACGGGCAGGTTCGGTTCGATCGCCTGCACTTCGTGCCTGATCGAGCTGACTACCGCGAGCGGATCGCCGGAAGTGCGGACCTGGAAGGTCGTCTCGCGCCACGAACTCTGATCCTGCAGGAACGGAACGTAGAAAGTGCGAGGGGTTTGTTCCTTGATGCTTTCGGCCTTTGCATCCTTGACGACGCCGACGATCTCAACTTCGCCGCCGTCTTCTTCACCACGATCGAAACGACGACCAATCGGATCCTGATTCGCGAAATAGTAGCGAGCGAACGCTTCGTTAACGACGGCGACCTTCGGCGACGTTTCGTTGTCCTGCGGACTGATGTCGCGCCCACGTACGATCGTCATACCCAACGTGCGGAAAAAGTTTGGTCCAACCTGGGACAGGTAGGGCACGTCGATCTCAACGTTGTCGCCGGAACGCGTCACCTGGTTCTCCTGCGGCGGCGGTGTGAAACCGGGGAGCCTGATGCTTCCCTGTGTTCCGCTGCCGCTCAGCAATCCCTGGCGGCCCAGGCTCACCGAAGTCACACCGGGAACAGTGCCGATCCGTTCCAGCATCTGCTGGTACAGTCCGCCAATCTGCTCGCGCTTGTAGTTGATCAACTGCGGATCGACGGAGAACACCATCACGTGTTCGCGTTGAAAACCGAGATCGACGCTGCGCAACTTGACGAGACTGCGAATGAAGAGTCCGGCGCCGACGAGCAGCGTTAGCGACAGCGCGACCTGAGTGACGACGAGTGTGCGACCCCAACCAAACCAGCGTCCACCGCTAGTCGTGCGCCCGTCTTTGAGCGACGGACTGAGATCGAGTTGCGTCGCACGCCACGCGGGCGCGAGTCCGAAGATGATCGCGGCAAGAAAGGAAACGAGTGCAGTGAAACCGACGATCCGAAGATCGAGTGGCGCGCTGATCGAAAGCGGTGCGCCGGCGCTGAAACTGTTATGTCCGCTGGAAAGTATTGACAGCAGTACTCGGCTGGACCATGAGGCGAGCAGCAGTCCCAATCCGCCGCCGATGAACGCCAGCAGCAGACTCTCGGTCAGCAATTGTTTGATGATGCGCCAGCGATTCGCGCCCAATGCGAGACGTAAAGCAATCTCTTTTTCACGGGCGGCCGCGCGTGCGAGCAACAGGTTGGCGACGTTCGCGCAGGCGATCAGCAGCACTAACCCGACAACCGCCATCAGCAGCCGCAACGGTGTCGAGAACTCCCGCCGCAAAGCATTGAAACCCTGACTCGCCGGCAACATGCGAAGCGTTTGTTGTTGAATCGCGTGTTGTTTTTCCGGCGTCACTTCCGAACCGGCTTCTTCCAGTGCTGACTGCTGGGCCGCCAGCGAAAGCGCCGAGCGCGCCTGAGCTTCATCGGCACCGCTCTGCAAGCGGCCGACGACGAACGGCAGCGTGCTTTGGCTGATGCGCGTACGGCGCGGCAGAATCAAATCGCCGGTGCGCGAAGGCAGAAACACATCGGGGACGGTGCCGACGATCACGCCAAAGAATTCCGGCGGCGTTACGCCAACGATCGTGAATGGCCGGTTGTTGATACTCAGCGTCTGGCCAATGACTGAGGGGTTGGCGGCGAGTTGTCGTCGCCAATATCGATCGCTGATCACCGCGACCTGCTGCGTCGCGTTCTCGCGATCTTCGGCGTCGGTGAAAGTCCTGCCGAGCGCGGCGTCCACTCCGAGGGTGGCAAAGAAACTGCCGGAGACGAGTTGTCCTTCGACTACTTCCGGCGCACCGTTGAAGCTCGCGTTCACGCGCGTTGCAAAACCGAAGTAGCACGAGTCGGACAACAACTGGTTCTGCGCGCGCATGCGTTCGTAAGTGCGATACGAGATGTTGCTCGACCGCTTGGACGACGGCTCACCGGTTTCAAGAAACACGAGTTGTTCGGGTTGTTTGACTGGGAGAGTCTTCAATAGCACCGCGTCGAGCAGACTGAAGATCGCCGCATTCGCACCGATGCCCAGCGCGAGAGACAACACGGCCATCGCGGTAAACGCGGGGTTCTTAATCAAAACCCGGAATGAATAACGAAGGTCATTCATGCATTTGAATCATTCGTGTCTCAACGCCACCAACGGATCGACTTTCGTTGCGCGCCGCGCCGGGATGTAACACGCGACCAGCGCCACGAGACTCAGCAACACTGCGATCAATCCGTAAGTGAGCGGATCGGAAACTTTCACCCCAAACAACATCTCTTTCAGGTTGAGCCAACTCTCGAGGTACCTGGTCAGCACATAAGCGCCGGCCAGTCCCAACACCACTCCGATCGCCACGAGCACCATTCCCTGGACCACGATCATCTTCATAACGCTCGACCGATTAGCGCCGAGCGCCATCCGGATTCCGATCTCGTGCGTGCGTTGCGAGACCGTGTACGCCAGGACGCCAAACAATCCGATCGCGGCGAGTTGTTGGGCCAACAATCCAAACGCCGTCAACAGCTTCGCGAATAAACGCTCCATGCGCAGGGTTTCATCGGCTTGCTCGATTTGTGTCCTAATCAAACTGACAGGCAGGTTCGGTTCGACTTCTTTAATGGCCTCGCGCATTGAGGCGACGATCGCTGTCGGCTCACCGACGGTGCGCACTTCAAACGTACCGTCTTGCAAAGGACGCTCCTGACGGAAAGTGGAATAGACAGTCGGCGGTATCTCGTCACGTTGCCGCGCGTACATTGCGTCTTTGGCGACACCGACGATCTCAAGCTCGTCTGGTTTTGAGGTATCGAATGTAAAGCGCTTTCCGATCGCGTCCTGGTTGGGAAAATACTTCGCGGCGAAAGTTTGATTGACCACTACGACTTTGGGGGTCCTGGTGTCGTCTTGCGCCGTTAACGTGCGTCCCTGCAGCAACGGAATACCCATCGCCTCAAGAAAGTTCTCGCGCACAATGTGTCGATAACCCTCGCCGTTTGCCTTGTACCGGCCCTCGGCATCAGGAGTCGCGTTCAGAGCTTCACGCAGAAACACGTTGCTCGTCATCGAACCTTGCGACAGCAATGCCATGCGGGAAAAAGTCACCGCTTGTACGCCCGGTACGGTCTCGATGCGCTCGCTGAGCCGTGCATAGATCTGCCGGAGTGGTTCGTCCTTGTATCCGATCAGGCCCGGCGAGGTCTCAAACAGTAGAAGGTTCTGAGTATTAAAGCCGAGTTCCACCCGTTGCAGATTGATCAGCGTGCGCACAAACAAACCCGCACCCACCAGCAGCAACAACGAGAGCGCCACCTGGACCACAACCAGTCCACGACTGAGCCACGAACGGTGGACCGCGCTCGATGATCGACTTGCCTCTTTTAGCGACGGCGTGAGATCGAGT
>DATJKO010000246.1:0-6953 GCA_035491355.1 Pyrinomonadaceae bacterium | reverse complement strand
AAGACGGACGTAACGAGCGGGACCTTGGCGATCTGCTGCAACCGGTCAGCACGGTGCTCGTGCCGATCTTTTTTGTGTTGATGGGATTGAAAGTCGATCTGCGGCTATTCGCGCGCGTGGAGTTGCTGGGTTTGGCAACGGCGTTGACTGTCGCGGCGATCGTCGGCAAACAAATTTGTTCGCTGGGTGTGGTTGAGCGCGGCGTGAATCGTCTCGCGATTGGGTTGGGAATGATTCCGCGCGGTGAGGTGGGTTTGATTTTTGCGGGGATTGGCGCGACGCTGATGTTGCCGACGGCGAGTGGTGTGAGTGCGCCGGTGATCGGTCCGGCTACTTTCGGCGCCGTCGTTATCATGGTTATCATCACGACGATTATCACGCCGCCAGCGATGAAGTGGTCTTTGGGAAGAACGAACAAACGGGAGGAACAAACAAATGGGAAAAAGGGCAACGGGTAAGGACCAGCACAAGACCGGCATACCTCTAAAGCCACGCGGACAGCAAACCGGGTTCGCGGGTCAACACGATCAAAACCGAGACGCGAAAGACGAGACTCCGGCGTTGCGCGGTATTAGAAAGAAAGGCAACCGCATGTTTGGCGACGCTTCGGAACAGCACATCGGCGGCGACGCAGTGACGCCGAGCACGAATCGTCCATCGACCCCGGGTATGCGGCCGCTGGGTAAGAACAGGTCGTAGTTTATAAGGATATGACCGCTCTTGTAGGGCTTTGCACAAAAAGTCGTTGCCGGAGACCGTTGCGGCTTCGCCGCCCTGATGTGCGGCGGGGCTATGCCTCGCCGTAAAGTCAGGAAAACAAAATTGGGGCTAAACCCCAGGTTCGGCCTCTGGCCCAACGTCTTGGGCGAAGCCCGAACGAGGGGCGAAGCCCCGTTTCTCTCACTCCAGCGAACGGCGAGGCAGAGCCTCGCCTCACATCGGGGCGGCGAAGCCGCTGAGTTGAATCACTTCGTGCGGATGAGCCAGGCGTTTTTGTCGGTGGCGCGCGTGGGGCAATTGGCGACGATCCGCTCGCCGATCATGACGTAACCGCGCGGCAGTGGAAATCCTTTGCAGACGGTTTCACTTGGACCAGGCACGCGGATCTCCCACGCGTTCGTCGTGATTGCCGGGTTGATGCTGTTTGCGCACGCGCCGGACTTAACCTCACCAGTCACTACATAACCAACAGGTACGGGCGCCACCGCAGTCTCGCGGTCGTTCGAAACGACGAACGCTTTGCACATCGTTTCACTGCTACCGGGCTTTCTAACAAACCACGCATTCATTTCAAGCGTTGCCGAGAGAGTGACCGAGGCCGGCGGCGTGCTCCGCGGACAATGCGAGACGAAACCTTCCCTCACAATAACCATGTCGATCGGCGGCTGTTGACTGACACAAATCCAACGCCCTTCACTCGTCGACTTAACCGGATCGTTGCGTGTGACAGGCAGCGATACATCGCTCTCAGCTGCAGCCACAGGCAATGCCCGTTGACTCTTTGCCGTTCGCACCACAGCGCCAGTTCGATCAATGACGTATCCCGTCCGAGCGCGAACGACGAGTTGCGGACGATTTAGACGCACCTCAACACGTCGCTGCTCACCGGACTGTCCCGCGTCCTTCGGGTAATACCCAATGCTGTACTCGTTGTGCAGTTCGTCCACGATGCTCGCGATCGCGTGGTCCAGGTCGCTGATCTCCGAAGCCGGATAGACTCCGGTGCTCGTCGCGTCGGCAAGCCGGCGCAGATACGCGCCCGCGCGGCGGTAGTCCTGCTCACTAAACCCGGTGCCTTCAGCGGCGATGCTGCTCTTCGCCGGCGCTCGCGATTTCATGCGATCGTAAGTGCTGAACTGCACCGGATAGATCAGCGTGTCGCTTCGGCCCACTTTCCGCAACGTGCTCTCGACAGTCGCCGTGCGGCTATCGTTATCAACACCATCGGTGAACAGAATCATCGCCGTTCGACCTGCTATGCGATTTATCCGTTCGATGAGTGAATCGATCGCATCGTAGACGCGACTCCCGCCGCCCGGTCGAATACTCGCAAGCGCCCGGCGCAACACATCGCGATCGTTTGTCGGTTCGGCCAGCACGTTGAAGTCGTCGGAAAATGAAGCAACGGTCGCCCGGTCGCGCGGCCGCATTTGTTCGATAAACGCGAGAGCCGCCTGTTTTATGTCGTCGAGGTCAAAGACAGTGGAACGGCTGGTATCGATCAGCAGCGCGACGGTAAAAGGATTGTCTACGGGTGCGAAGTAGGAGATCTCCTGTTTGACCCCGTTTTCGAAAACCGCGAAATCCTCCTGGTGCAGGTTCGGAACAAACTTCCCGTCACGTCCAATCACGAGCACGGGCGAATTGACGAGCGTAGTTTTGACGCGGATGACGTCATCAGGGTCGATCTCCTGCGCATGCGCCAAACCGGCGAGCAGGAAGGCCACCAACAGACTGCTTTGTAGTATCTTAAGCACCAGGCACACAGATTAACTCAGGAACCCTCGCGTAAGGCCAACCAATTCGACGGATCTGTGTCTATGAGGCCGGTGACTGATAACGAAACCGATCTAATCCGTCTCGCGCAGGCCGACGACGCGAACGCGTTTTGCTCACTCGCCGAACGCTACGCACGTCGCATCTATCTGCTCGCGTTCCATTACTGTCGCAACGCGCCGGACGCCGAAGATCTCTCGCAGGAAGTTTGGCTGAAAGCCTTCCAGGCGCTCGCCGGATTCCGCGCGGAAGCGTCGTTCTACACGTGGCTGCGGCGGATAACGATCAACGCTTTTCTCAATCACCAGCGGGCAGGTTCGTTTCGACAACAAGGCCAGACGACGGTTGTTGAACTGCTCAACGCAGATTCCGAAACGGCTTTCGAGTCGCACTCGACGTCGGCGGAAACTGTTTACAACAAGGTGCTGTTTGAAACGGTTATGAGCGCACTGGCGGATCTAACGCCGTCGCAACGACTGATGTTTCTGCTGCGTCACTACGAAGGTATGTCGTACGACGAAATCGCCGCCGCGATGAATTGCTCGTCAGGCACGGTGAAGAAAGGTGTGTCGCGCGCGATCACGAAGCTGCGCTCGAGGCTTGATACGAACAACGACGAACCCGAACCAGTTACTCGTCTCGCTGAATGCTGATCAGGAGTTCTTAAATGCACAACTGCAAGACAACCAGGGAGCGCTTTACCGAACTACTTCTCGATGGAGTTGGTCCGCCGGAACGGTTGGTGACGGAGTTGCGTGAATGTGCCGAGTGCCGCGAAGAATTTGGCGGGCTCAGTGAGACGCTGCGAGTCACCACGCGCTTGATCGAAAGCGCTGCCCCGCCGGACAGCTATTGGCCCGGCTATCACGCGCGCCTCAAAGAACGACTGCGTGCCGCGCAGCAGCCGCGCGTCGAACCGGGCCAGTACCGCGCAGACAAGCGACCGTGGCTTGCGCGACTGTTCCTGGCGTCGATTCGTGTGCCTGTCCCTGTCGGACTCGCCGCGTTGTTCATCTTTGCGTTTTTAGTTTTCAAGCTTCGCGTTCCGGCTGAACCGTTGATTGTTAACGTCCCGGTCGAAGTTCCAGTGGTCCGGGAGAAGACCGTGACGCAGGTTGTTTATCGCGAATCGCCTCCCGCTCCGCAAAAACGAGTGAAGCGATCACCGACAACTCCCAAACACGATTCAACGCTCGCAACTCTGCAGGGCTTTAAACCAGCCGAAGAAGTGAAACTGACGGTTATCAAAGGGGGGTCGGCCAATGAGAAGTAGGATCTGGGCCCTTCTGATTTGCGTGCACTGCCTCGCCCTCGGCGCCGCCGCGCAGAGTCCCGCGAAGCGACAGTTGGTATTACCGGTCGCCACGGGAGGCTTCGTCGCCTTTCGCAGTGAAACTTCCGGCCCGGCGGCCAAAGCCCAAAAGAGAGACAACCCGCTGTCAGCGTTGTTGTTTTCGCAAGCGTTTGCCGGCGAGAATCGCGTCATTCATCGCGTACTGACGGACGCCGATAAACGCATCGTGTTCGCTTACGATGTGGCGATCGATTCCGATCCGATGACGAAGAAGTTTCGGATCGTCGTCCTCCCGGCCGACGAAGCGTTTCGCCGTTCGTTCCTGAAAGACTCCGCGCCGCTGCGCGCGCACGAAGGCTTCGCAACGTTTCCCAAATCAACTACAGCGCAAACGCTCGACGACGGCGACGCCGTTTCACTCGAACTGTTGGTGAACAGCGAATCGGGCGAGAAGATCGTCGATGTTGTGAAGGTAACTTTCGATCGTTCGACACTGCGCGAAAACTATCTCGACGTGGCACCGAAAGACTTCACCCTTGAGGCGGTCACTCTCGCCGTGAAGGGCTACGAAGTCAGAATCGACGGCGCACTCGTGGGAAAGAGTAAGTCGAAGATCGGTTGCGAAGGCTCGTTGCTTTGGCTGTACATTCCCAACCGCGGCCGGTTTATCTTCTCGTTGGTCCCGCGCGAGGGTTACTCGTTTCAGAAAATCGGTCTGCTTGACGATAACCGGATCGAGTTTGAAGCCTACAACGAGTTCTACGAATGGACCGCAGGCGAAGCGATCCTGCCGAACGGCGGCGTGTGGAACCTTTGGGTCCTTCACGATCCCGAATACGCGCCGCTATTCACCGGCGACCAGAATGGTTCCCTCAGAACCAACAAAAGCCCGAACATTTTTGAGAAACTCGAAGACAAGTTCCTGACGCGGCAGGGCATCACGCTCATGCGCAATGGGACTTCGAAACCCGGTAAACCAAGCATCGACACTCCTCAACGCGTCATGATCGGCGGCGCGGACAGCATCGATAATCTGTTGCCCAGAATTCCTAACCCGAACTAAGTCTTCCCAACTTCAGCAGTCGCTATCAACGTCTCGCCAAAATGATTTGGTCGAGCCCGGCACAAGTGTGCGCACCAGGAGATGCAGAGATGAACCGCAAACTGTTTTTACTCGCAATTGCCACTTTACTAGTCATGCACGTCAACTCGTTGGCGCAGTCACAGGATCTGAAAAAGTTTGAGATTGCCGGCGAGTTCAGCTCGATTCAGCGCGAGGCATTTGGACAAACCGATTCAGAAGCCGGCGTGGGCGCGCGTTTCACTTTCAATCTCAGTCGCAGTCTTGCGTTCGAAGCTGCCGGCTATTTCTTTCCGGTCAAGTGTGTCATTTGTGAGCACGGCGGCACCATGAGTCAAGTCGTAGCAGGCGCGAAGTATGGCAAGCGGTTTGAGAAGTGGGGAATCTTTGCCAAAGCCAGACCCGGCATTGTTAGTTTCAGCCAAGGTGAATTCAACCCCTTCCTGATCAGTCCAACCGGACCGATTGGCGTCGAGTCGAATCGTCTGACGACCTTTGCGCTCGATGTGGGTGGCGTACTCGAGTTCTACCCCACAGACAGAATCGTCACTCGTTTCGACGCCGGTGACACGATTATTCATTTCGGACGACGCACGACGAATGGGATTGGATTCAACTTTGAGACGAACGAGTATTTTCTGATCCCCATAACCAGGCCCGCGAGAACGTCGCATAACTTTCAGTTCATGGCGAGCATAGGTTTTCGGTTTTGATCACGACTGACGTCCTTCTTCTTTGCGTGCTTTGCGTTCTCTCCGCGTCTCGGCGTTGAAAAAGCCTTTAACGCTTTCACTACTGGTCCGTGCGCTTCGGTGGATTAGCGGGTTTGTGAAACACGCTGTCGGGGATGTCGACGTCAAACTTCACGTCGGTCACGACCATTGTGATGTCGCCATTTGCGATGTTGCTCGACATCGTCTTGAACGGGACCATCACGCCGTCAACGTTGCGGTAGTCATTGAATGTTTGCGTCTGCGGTAACTCAAAACCCGCGGTTTCGTTGACGACGATAGAATTGCGTATCAGCACGAGGAACGACTTCGTCGAGACGTAGTCGGTTACGGGCGTGCCCTTCTCGGGTCGCTTTTCCAGGACGTAAGCGTCTTCGTCACCGACTTTCGTGACGCGTTTGACCGTGATCGTCTTGTAGTTCTTCTTCCAGTTAGCGACGTCGTAGACATCGGAACCCGTACGGATGTCGTCCAGACGCTTGCCGGAATAAGTTTCAGGTGGACCAAAGCTCATCACTTCGCCACCGCCGTTGCCGTCGAAGAACGTGATGATCTGCGCCACCTTCTTATTCAGCGCGGTGAACCACATGTCGCTGGCGACAAGGTTAGGAGCGCGAGCGCTGATGGTGCCGGTCGCTTTCATCCCCTGGCTCTCCAGGTCGATCTCGACTGTTGTCACCGACGACTTGTGCTTTCGTATGTTTGCCTCACCGCCGTAAGCCTCGATCATCTTCGCGAGCAATTCGTCGGCAGAGATCAAGGAAGTAGCGGGTTTGTCGCCGGGGTCAGGAACAATCTGTGCGCCAGTTGGTAGCGCCGGGTCACCGACTTTTCGGGCAATGACGTCACCTTGCGGTTGTTGTAGGAAGAGTTCTGTTTCCCCTTCCTTGTCTTTCACAGGACGGAAGGTGACGAAAAAACCTTCCGGCGCCGGAGCGCCAAGTTTGTAACGCCGGCCGCCGACGTTTTCCAACTGAAAGGATGGTTGGCCGGGAACGTTGAGCGACAGCTTGCCGTCCTTGAGTATGACTGTGAAATTTACCGGCGCGCCTTCCATCCGGTATGAGCCCTCTTCTAGTTTTGGATCGCCGGCAGGGTCGGAGGCTTTCGCTTCCGCGGGAGCACCGACGATCTCTTTCCAGATCGTGGTCATCGCGAACGAACCGATCGGGGACGCGGTGACGTTGGTTAACAAGACGAAGCCGAGTTTCTGATCCGGCATAAAGGCGACTTGCGAATTGAAGCCGTCGATGTTGCCGCCGTGTTCGACCACTTTGTGACCATTCCACTGACGCAGAAACCAACCGAAACCGTAGTCCACCGTTCCGCCAATGTTCATCTGTTTCCTGGT
>DATJKO010000245.1:0-2183 GCA_035491355.1 Pyrinomonadaceae bacterium | reverse complement strand
AAGTTGAAGACGCCGATCACGGAAGACTATTTCAAACAGGACAATCAGAAGTTTGTGCGTGTGAAGGTAGCAGCCGGTGAGAAACTCAAAGGCGTCGCGCTGCCACTCGGCGCCAGATGACACTCGATCCACAAATGATTCTCAAACGATCAATGCACGGACTGTTTCTGGTAATGCTGATCGGTGTTCCTTGTATCGCGATCGCCCAACCCCAACGAGAAAGATCCACGGGGCAATCCACGATCAGCGGTCGCGTACTCTTCGGCGACACTGGACGCCCGGTGCGACGCGCCACGGTGATTCTGTATACCAACCCAAATCATCCCGGTGTGCGGTTTACCGCCGCCAACCAGCGCGGAGAGTTTCGCTTCAACCAGGTTGCGGCAGGTTCTTATTTCGTCGTCGGATACACGGCAGGCGTGACGTTCCCTCAGTCGGCGATTGTCCTTACCGAGTTTGGCCTGGCGGGCGGCAATCTCGACACGCAAGTCCGCGTCACGGTCGATGGAAAGAACACGACGCGGTGTGAGGTACGCGTCGTTCGCGGCGGCACGATCAAGGGCACGATGACGTACGCCGACAAAGAGCCGGTGGTGAACGCGCGCGTCATGATTTATCGCAGCGTCGGCAAGGCGATAGTGCCGTTCTTTCCGAAAGAGACGAGAACCAACGATCGCGGGATGTATCGGATTGATGGTTTGCCGGAGGGTGAGTATTTCGTCGGCGCGGCAGTGGGAAAATCGCTCGAGAGTAATAGTCCGCGAGATGCGAAGGGTATTCCGAGTGCTTACTATCCGGGTGTCGGCAGTCTTGCGGAAGCGAAGACCGTGGTTGTACAAGCGGGAGCCGAAGCCGCCGGCATAGACATCACCTTCGGTGATGAAGAGCGCCGGACCATTTCGGGTGTCGTCAAATGGCGAGGTAAAGGAACCGCGGTTGAGCGGGCGTCAGTTAGCGTGCGCCGAAAGGACGAACCGCAGGTCGAAATTTCGCTGAAAAACATGTTCCGTGCCATCACTCCACCGAACCAGGATAACGACATCTTCATGATGAGAGACATTGGTCTCATGACGTTGGCCTTTCCGCAGAATACGGAAGCGACGGAACAAGGCGAATGGATATTTGAAGACCTGCCGCCCGCCACCTATGTCGTCAGCGCCTTTGCCCGTCTCGCCAGGAGCAACAACAAGCCGGGCGCAGAACGTGACCTGAATGCCGTAGGTTCACTGAATGATCGCTTTGTTAGCCGCGAAGTTGAAGTGACTCTCGATCGTGAAGACCGGCACATCACGATCGAGTTATCTGAGGGCGCACGCATCCTGGGAACCATTGCGACGGCAGACGGCTCGCCGCCGCCAGGGATTTCCATTCTGGTGAACCAGCATTCGGAATTGGATTTCCTTCTCAACGTGCCGGTGTACAGTGAACCTGATGGAACTTTCGTGATCGAAGCTGTTCCCGCAGGCGACGTATTGCTCGACGTCGACACTGGCCGTAACGAGGATCTTTACGTCACGTCGATCACGCTTGGTGGTCATGACCTGCTGCGCGAACCGCTGCGAATGAAAGAAGGCAGCGAGGTGACGGGTGTGCGCGTAACTCTCGGCAAGGGATTGGCGAAGCTGAGTGGTCGTGTGCAGTTGAAGGAAGACGCGACGCCGGCGGGCGGCGCAGGTGTTTTTCTGATACCGGTCGATCCGAAGTTGTGGTACTCGCGCGCCCGTCGCATCTTTGCGGTCGCAGACGTCAACGGCCTATTCGAACTGAAATGCGCGCCGGGCGAGTATCTTGTGTTTACCTGGCCCGCGGGGGGTCAGCCGTTACAGCCGGTTGAAAGTTTCGTGCAAACACAAGCAGCAACAGCAAGACGCATCTCGTTGCAGAGTAAAGAAGAGAAGCAGGTTGAATTGACCATCTCCGCGCCGCGCAAGTGAGCCCCTCTCGTTAGCCGAGACGCTTTGCAACAAAAAGCTTGCCTGGAAAAACACTGTCTTCTCTGCGTAACTCTGCGTTATCTCCGCGTCTCTGCGTTGAAAAAAGCCTCTAACCGCAGAGCTCGCCGAGATAACGCAGAGTGCCGCAGAGGTTAATGGCTCATCGCGTAGATGACGACGTTGATGCCGACCTTGTAAGCAGGCAAGCCGTACTTCACTGGATAAGACGGATCGTTGATCCACTCCCAC
>DATJKO010000244.1:0-1632 GCA_035491355.1 Pyrinomonadaceae bacterium | reverse complement strand
GGCATTTGCTTCGGAGACTTCAGCACCCGCTGCGTTCGGCGCAAGCTGTCCGGCCAGCGCCATTACGATCGCTTCCATCTCGCTGGGCTTCACGGTCCACGTATGGTCCGCGCAAGCTCCAGTGTTCGAAGGCGTCGGCTCGATCACGTACAGCCGGTTCATCTCCTGGTTGTGTTCGCTAACCCGCCGGCCGGCAAAAAACTCGCGCGCATAACGCAGCGTTCCCGGCATCGCCGACAAGAAGTCGGCATCGATCGAAAGCACACGTTTCGCGACATCAAACCGGTACGTCGTATTTACTGCCTGACCAAACGCCAGCGTCGCGCCGCCACGCGTGTTGTCCTGAGTCACTGGTTCCCACTGGTGCCACTTCGCTTGCGGAAACACCTTTAGCAGATCCTTCATCTGCGCACCGACAGACGGCGAGATGATTGTCTCTGTCAGGAAACGGAGACCCGCGCCTTGCTTTGAACGCTGTTCATCGAGCGCCTCTCGCACCGCGCCAACGAACTGCTGCCACGTGCGAATGTCTTCGCGATAAGTGATCGTTTCTGATCGATCGGGATCGTAGAGGCTCAGTATTGCGGCTTGCGAAAAGATGTCGGTCGCACTGGAGCCGCGCGGATCGCGGTACGGATCTTCGGCGGGGAAATCAATCGGCCGGTTGTTTGGATGTTCCGGATTGCCTTCGATCTTCGTCGGCCGGCCTTCGTTGCTACGGACCAGAACCGGCGTCGCAACACCGAGCAGCGGCGCAGCCGTCGCATAGAACAACGCCTTGCCCGGCACATACTCTTCGGGTTGCGTGACGAATGGAACGATCTTTTCCGGCGGTTGGAAAACACAACCACTCAAACCCGCGAGCGCAAGGGACGCGCCCATGATCTTGATAAAGCTACGGCGCTCGATCGGATCGTTCCACCCTTCTGACTGCTGCGGAAACTCACGCGCAACGAAGTCACGAAACTCCGGCGTGTCAGCCAACTCGTCGAGACTGCGCCAGTACTTCTTGCCCGTGCGCCGTGTGTCTTGCCCCCCATCCTGCAACGACAGAATGTGGTCGCGCATCAGTTTGAAGTTTATATGACGGTCGCTATCACTCATTTCCGCACTTCGAATTCTTAACGATGACAAGTCGAACAACTAGTCAGAACCTCTGGCCCCTGCACTTTGAAATTTGCTTTCCAGATGCGGCCATCCTTCAATTCGTCGGCGCTCTTGTTTTCTCGCCGCCAGGTCATGTCGAAAACCTTTTCCTTGGGCCGCAGGAACCGCTCCGGCGCGCGATGACACTCCAAACACCACTCCATCTGTAACGTCGCCGCCTGATACAAGATCGGCATGTCGTCGATGCGTCCATGACACGTCGAACAACCGACGCCTTTGTTCACGTGAATGCTGTGATTGAAGTAAGCGTAATCAGGCAGGTCGTGTACGCGGATCCACTCGATCGGTTTGCCGGTGCGAAAACTGGCGCGCACTGGTTCAAGATATGGACTGTCGGCCCAGATCTGCTTGTGACAACTCATGCACGTGTTGGTTGAAGGCATGCCCGCGGACGCGGAGGTTTCAACTGCCGTGTGACAGTAGCGACAATCGATACCATCGTCGCCAACGTGATGTTTGTGACTG
>DATJKO010000243.1:0-5300 GCA_035491355.1 Pyrinomonadaceae bacterium | reverse complement strand
ACTAAACGAAGTCCCGCCGGGCCGCGCGCTCAGTTCGTTGTGCGCTCCGGGCAATGGCTTCATCGGACAGAGCCCGGCGCCCACCTTGGTTGCCTGTCAGCCTGCCGGTTATGGGTTCCGCAACACTGCTGACGCAACGGGTAATCCGAACGTTGTTGGCACCACCCGCTTTTCCGATCTGCTGATTCTCGATCAGCTTCGTCCTTACAAGGGCTTCAGGTCGATCGCGATGGTCCAGCCGCGTTATAACTCCAACTACCACGCGCTGCAGTTTTCAGGACGTCAGCGTTTGAGCGGATCGTCACTTATCGACGTGGCGTACACGTGGGCCAAGAACCTGACTGACAGTCCGAACGACCGCACTACGTCTCCCCAGAACAGCTATGACATTCGTAGTGAATACCAGAGAGCCACTCTGGATCGGCGACACGTATTCACATTGAACTACGTTTACGAGTTGCCGTTCTTCCGCACCCAGCAAAAATTTGTCGGCAAGGTGTTGGGTGGGTGGCAAGCATCGGGCATCATCGTGGTCAACAGTGGTTTACCGTTCACCGCGACGACGCAGAACTTGGATTTGGCCGGCCTCGGTTTGATTAACGCCAACCCAGCCGCTCGTCCGAATTTGCTTTGCGATCCGAACGATGGTGCACCGCACACGCAGCAGCAGTGGGTTACGACCCAGTGCTTCACGTTGAATCCGTCGAACACCGCTGTTGGTCTCAACACCATACCGGGAACGTCTCCGAGAGGCGTGATTGAAGGACCGCCGACACAGCGCGTCGACCTTTCGATGATGAAGAACTTGCGATTCACCGAAAGGTTTTCGGCTCAGATTCGTGCCGAGGCGTTCAATATCTTCAATCACACGAACTTCAGAACCATCGCGGGCAACGTTGCGTTGGCGACCTTCGGAAACGTCACCGCCGTGCGCGATCCGCGAACCATGCAGTTTGGATTGAAGCTGATGTTCTAGGTTTCAGTTTGCAGGACGCTGAGTGATGCCCGCATTGTTTTGCTTACAATGCGGGCATCAGCTTTATAGACATTCGAGCAAAATCGATGAAGACGTTATTGCTTAAAAACGTGAATGCGATTTTTCCTGACGGCGAGCGGCCGGGTGTTTCGATCGTAGTTGCTGACGGAAAGATCGCTGCGGTTGAGAAGAACACCGGTAGTGTTTCCGTGGACGAGATGATCGATCTCGCGGGAACGACGTTGTTGCCAGGGTTTATCGACGTTCACATTCACGGGTCGGCTGGAATCGATGTCATGACTGCGACGGCGCAGCAGTTGACGGAGATCTCTGAGTTTCTCGCGTCGCAGGGGGTGACGGGGTGGTTGCCGAGTTTCGTGCCGGGGTCTGATGGGAATTACGCGAGTGCGGTGCAGGCGATTACTCGCGCGGCGCAGAGTACAGTCGGCGCACGCGTGCTCGGGGTCCATTACGAAGGACCGTTTGTTAATTCAGCGCAGTGTGGGGCGTTGCACACTGAATATTTCAAGACGTATTCCGGACCGAGTGATATAGACAAGTTGCCGGTGCCGGCTGGGCTGGTTCGAATGACCACGCTCGCGCCGGAAATCGAGGGCGGCATTGAATTGGTGCGCGAGCTGACCTCGCGCGGTTGGGTGATTTCGATCGGTCACACACGCGCGTCGCTCGGTGTGCTCGATCAAGCGCTGGCTGCAGGCGCACGTCACATGACGCACTTCATGAACGCGATGTCGCCGCTGCATCATCGTGCTCCCGGGCCCATCGCGTGGGGACTGTCACACGACGACGTCACCTGCGACGTGATCGCCGACGGCATTCATCTCGATCCGTTCATCCTGCGGCTGCTGTTGAAAGTAAAAACTGAGCGAGGCATTAGTCTCATCAGCGACGCCATTGCGGCTGCCGGAAAGGGAGACGGCGATTATCAGATTTGGGGCGAGACGATCAGCGTCAAGGACGGTCGGACGAGCAACGCGGCGGGCAGTATTGCCGGATCAGTGATCACTATGCTCGACGCTGTGCGAATGATGCATTCGCTTGACGTTCCGTATGTGCAGTTGGCGCGGATGGCGTCTTCGAATCCGGCACGCTTGCTGGGTCTCGATGGCGAGTGTGGCTCTATTGAAGTAGGAAAACGTGCCGACCTAGTAGCGTTGGATGAAAACGGGAACGTCAAACTAACTCTGATCGGTGGAAGTGTCGTCTTTGGAGGGTGAATCGTAAAACCCAGCGCAGGCGTACGACTCGTCGACGAGTTCGATTGGATGACAGACTTGAACGTCCAATCCCGCTAACTTTGCTCCCGCGCCGATTTGCATCTGGCAACCGGCGTTACCCGTGACCACGATGTCAGTTTCAGCTGCTTTGACCGCGTCAATTTTGTCGTTCAATACGCGACGCGACAACTCAGGTTGCAGCATGTTGTAGACGCCTGCTGCGCCGCAACACCTCTCGGCGCCACTCAGTTCACCGAAGTTCAACCCCGTAATGCTGCGGATCATCTTTAGCGAGGCGTCGCCCGCGCGCTGACCGTAGAGTAAGTGACATGACAAGTCACATGCGACGTACTTATCTTCAGCGAGCGGCGATCTTCCGGAGCGCATCTCGCGCGTCGCCAGTTGTTGGCTCACATCGCGCACACGCGCGCTGAACTGCCGCGCCGGTTCCGCGAGTTGCTCGTCATGCGCGAACAAGTGTGCGTAAGTCGTGAGCATCGCGCCGCAACCGCCGGCATTGGTGATGATAGGCGCGTCCGACTCGGCAAACGCGGCGAGGTTCTTTCGGGCAAGCTGACGTGCGCCGTCGAAATCTCCGGCGTGTGCGTGTAGCGCGCCGCAACATACCTGCTGCTCGGGTTCGGCGACCGCATAGCCATTTGCGCGCAGTACGCGCCTCGTCGCGCGGTTGACACGCGCGAATAGTCCTTCGCCGACGCAACCTTTGAATAACAATACGGTCTCGGAACGCGGGTCGGCTGCAATCGGTGTTTCTGTCCGCTCTTCAAAGATCGGCCGCGAACTCTCCAGCAACGCCATACCGAATTCTGCGCGCGGCGAGATAAAGCGTGCCAGCCCCGACTTCAAGATTACGCGCGACAAGCGAAGGTTCCGAAACAGCCGCGTCGCACCAAAGAACAGCCGCAAACGCGCCGGCGATAACCACACGTGCTGCAGCGCGAACCGCAACAGTTTGCTGGTCCAGTCCTGCTTCGGCTGCGCCTGCAACAACTCCGCACGGCTCGCCTCGAGCAGTTGTCCATAGCCGACCCCGGCGGGACACACCTGCTCACACGCACGACAACCAAGACAGCGATCGATATGCGTCGCGAACGCGGTGGACGTGTTCTCCAGCCGCCCCTCAGCCACAGCGCGCATCAAGTAGATTCGTCCGCGCGGTCCGTCATTCTCGTTGCCCGTGACCACATAAGTCGGACACGCTTCCAGGCACAGCCCGCAGTGAATACACGCGAGCAACTCCTGCTCCTGCGCGGCGAGCGCGTTGGTGATGTTTGTGATGGGTGTGATCTGGGTTGCCAATTTAGTAGCCGACGGCGATGCCGTCGCTGCGTCGCGGGTCGGTTGCGCCGAGGCGCACGCCCGTCTTCTCCTCAATCATGATGCCTTCAGCGTCGCCCAGCGTCCGTGGTTTCGCGAGCGTGTGGCCGCGTGCGGTCAGCGCGCGTTGCGTGTCACCAGAAAGTCCATAAGGTTCGCCCGACAGCTCGTCAGGCAGCCATTGATGATGAATGCGCGGCGCGTCGATCGCTTGTTGGATGTTCATGTCGTAATCGATCACGTTGGTGATTACACAGAGCACGGTGTTGATGATCGTCGGACCACCCGGGCTGCCGACGGTGAACCAGAGACTGCCGTCCTTGCGCAACACGATCGTCGGCGTCATGGCAGATAGCGGGCGTTTGCGCGGTGCGACGGCATTGCGTTCACCCTGGATGAGGCCATACATGTTCGGCGTTCCGGGTTTGGCGGCGAAGTCGTCCATCTCGTTGTTGAGCAGGATGCCTGCGCCCTTTACCGTTGCGGACGAACCATATGAATCGTTCAGCGTGTAAGTGTTGGCGACTGCGTTGCCTTCAGCGTCGACAACAGTGAAGTGCGTCGTATCGTCAGATTCATAACCAGACGGACGTCCGGCGCGAACTTCAGCACTTGTCGAGGCGCGATCCGTCTTGATCGTCGAACGCAACGTGTCGGCATACGACTTGTCGATCAGACCCGCAATCGGAACTTTCACAAAATCCGTATCGCCCATGTACTCGGCGCGATCCGCAAACGCGCGGCGCATCGCTTCAGCCATCAAGTGATAGCGATCGGACGAACTCGCTTCCAGCTTTCCCAGGTCGTAACCCTCGAGAATGTTGAGCATCTCGATCAACACGGCGCCCCCTGACGACGGCGGCGGCATCGAGATGATCTCGTGTCCACGATAACTTCCGCGCAGCGGCGTACGTTCCTTTGCGACGTAACCATGCAAGTCTTCCATCGTCATTAGACCGTCGTTGCGTTTCATGTCGGCAACGATGCGTCGTGCAGTCTCGCCTTCGTAAAACTCGTTTGGTCCGAATCGTTGCAGGCGCGCGAAAGTCGCAGCGAGTTCAGGTTGGCGAAACAGTTCGCCTTCTTTGTAGAGTGCGCCGCCTTTTAAGTAGATCCGTTTCGTTTCGGGGTAAGTCGAAAGATAGTCCTTCGTGCCGCGCAGTGAACGCGCGAGTGAATAGGTAATATGGAAACCGTTCGCGGCGAGTTGTCGTGCAGGTTCGACGAGTTGCGACCAGGTTAACTTGCCGGAGCCGTATTTCTTGAGCGCCAGTTCCATCCCGCGCACTGTGCCCGGCACACCCGCAGCACGATACCCAACCAGCGATCCACCTTTGCCTTCGATCAGCTTGCCGTTCTTGTCGAGATAGATGTCGCGATGCGCGGCAGCGGGCGCCATCTCGCGATAATCGATCGCGGTCGTGCGGCCGTCCTTTAGTCGAATCATCATGAAGCCGCCGCCACCGAGATTTCCGGCGGCAGGATGCGTAACGGCGAGCGCAAACGCGACCGCGATCGCCGCATCAACCGCATTCCCGCCGCGTTTCATGATCTCGACGCCGACGCGTGACGCGACCTCATTGGTCGATGCGACGATGCCGTGCCGTGCGCGTACTGGTTCGCGCGCCACGACCATGTTGCTCAGCAGCGCGAGCATCAACAGCATTGGGGCAATTTTGCGAAGTGTGTTCATCGGTACACTCCAAATTTATTCGTGGGATCTAGTTGTTGTTTCACGCGGTCCATTA
>DATJKO010000242.1:0-4947 GCA_035491355.1 Pyrinomonadaceae bacterium | reverse complement strand
GACGACCATCGAGCGCGTCGGAAGCCAGGTAGCTGACGTGTTGCTGGAGTTTTGCAGCGCTCGGCTCGTTTGCCGCCGGCGCGGTCTGTTGTGCGACCGCAACGGTGGAGACGAGTAGCACAACACTAATCTGTAAGAATCGTTTGGTAGTCATGGGGTTTCAGCTTTCTTGTTTCCCGCAAAGACGCAAAGACACAAAGGGAAACCGTAAGTGCTTGAAGGAACTAAGTTCTACAATCCAACACTTGCTTTGCCTTCCTTTGCATCTTTGCAGCTTTGCGGGAGAGTTCTACTCCACCCAATCCGCAATGAAGACATTTGTCTCGCCCTGCTTCGCAGCGTTGCGATTCGACGCGAAGACAAGTTTCTTGCCGTCCGGCGAAAACATCGGAAAGCCGTCGAATGTGTCGTTGAAAGTAATCCGCTCAAGCCGGGTGCCGTCGACGTTGATCTTGTAAAGATCGAAATTGCGACCGCGCGGGTCGTCCATGTTTGACGCGAAGATGACTCGCTTGCCGTCGGGGAAGAAATAAGGACCGAAGTTGGCTTTGCCGTTGCTCGTCACCTGACGCTTGTTCGACCCGTCGGCATTCATGACGAAGATCTCGAGCGTGCTTGGATGAATCAGATTGTCTTTGAGCAGGCTCGCGTATTCGGCTTTGTCTTTGTCAGTCTTCGGATGATGCGCGCGATAGACGATCTGTTTTCCGTCGTAGGACCAGAACGGCCCACCGTCGTAACCGAGCTCGTCTGTCAAACGGCGCACGTTCTTACCATCGGGGTCCATGGTGTAGATATCGAGGTCGCCGTCGCGCATTGAAGTGAAAACCAGCTACTTGCCGTCGAGCGTGATCGTCGTTTCAGCGTCGTAGCCCGGAGTGGTGGTCAACTGCTTCGCGTTCGAGCCATCAGCATTGGCCGTGAAGATGTCGTAGCTCGGATAGATCGCCCAAACGTATCCGCGAGAAAAGTCAGGCCGCGGCGGGCACTGTTTGTCGCCCAAATGCGTTGACGAATAAAGCACGCGCTTGTTACCGGGATAGAAATAAGAACAGGTCGTGCGCCCCTCGCCGTTAGAGATCATTTTGGCGTTCGAGCCGTCGATGTTCATCGTGTAGATCTGATCGCATCCGTGACCTTCGCGCGTCGACTGAAAGATGAGTTGCTTGCCGTCGGAGGAAAAGTAGGCCTCAGCGTTTTCGCCGCCGAAGGTCAACTGTTTGATATTTCGCAGGTGCTTCTCGTTGGGGAGCAGTAAGTTGTCGGATTGAGCGCGTGGGACGCTAATCAGCAACGCCAGCACGAATAGGGGCGCGAGAATCTTCATAGTTTAGGACCCTGGATTTGCGGTTACGAGCGATTAACAGAATCAAAGCGAGAACGCCGATCACCAGACTGATCATTTGCGAGGTTGAAAGTCCGGTCAGCGTAGTCAGGCCGAGAATGTCGCCACGCGGATCGTCGCGCACAAACTCAATCGCGAAACGAATGCTCGCATAGAGTAACGCGTAGACAAGTATCACCTGGCCATCGAATCGTTTGCGCTTGTGCAGCCACAACAGACCGAAAAACACCAGCAGCATCGCAAACGACTCGTAGAGCTGCGTCGGATGAAGATGCTGGTCGATAGGAACGCCGGTGATCTCACGGCCCAACTCGCTGAACTGTACCCCCCACGGCAGCGACGTCGGTTTCCCCCAGCAACACCCGGCGGCAAAGCATCCCTGGCGGCCGAAGAAGCTACCAATCGCGATTCCGGGCGCGCAAGCGTCGGCGGTTTTCCACCACGGCAACTGGTAGCGCCTCATCAGCAGGTAGCCCGCAATGACCGCGCCGACTAGCCCTCCATAAAACACGCCACCGGAACGCAGGAAATCCAGCGACAACAAACCAAGCGGATTCTCGCGATATTCCGGCTCAGTAAACAGCATCAGGATCTTCGAGCCAACGAGCGACGCCAGCAACATCCAGAGGCTGAGATCGTAAATTCGTTCGCGCGGCAGACCGTCGCGCTCCGCCAGCTTGACCGTGATCAGAATCGCACTCAGAAACGCGATCGCGAGAAAGACGCCGTACGTGTTGATCGGAAAACTGCCGATGCGAAAAAGCTCAGGGTACATATATTAGTGCTTGGATCTTAGTGCTTCGTACTTTGTAAGAACAAACAAAGCACAAAGAACAAAGTACAAAGTTCACGTTGATGGTGTCGCCGTCACGGCCTGTTTCCGGTTCCCGAAAAACAGATCAAACATCAACAGCACGGCGCCGATGCAGATACTCGCGTCGGCGATATTAAAAGTGGGCCAATGATAGTCGCCCGCGTGCATGACGATGAAGTCGACGACGAACCCGAGCCGCACGCGATCAGTCAGATTGCCGAGGATACCGGCGAGCAACAACGCACAGGAACCGAGAACGCGATCGTCATTACGCGGCGTCTTCATAAAGTAATAAAAGACTGCCACGCTGGCGGTGGCGGCGAGTACGACGAAGAACCAGCGCGCAAACGAGCCGCCATCCTGAAGGTGGCCGAAAGCGATGCCGGGATTCTCGGTGTAAGCGAACTGAAGAAAGTTGCGAATGACGATGCGATCCTGGCCGAAGCGCAACGTCTTAACGGCCCACGCCTTCGACGCCTGGTCGGCCATAAAAACGACGAACGCGGCGAGCAGGTAGCCGGCGCGCCAGGCGAAGCGTGTTCGGAGCTTGTTGGTCTGATCGGTTTCTAAATCCATTTAATCCGGGTTCTCTATTTCAGTCAGCGCCGCGACACAACGTTCGCAAACAGTCGGATACGCTTCAGATTCGCCGACGCGCGTCGAATAATTCCAGCATCGCTCACACTTCTCCCCCTCTGCGCGTGACACTGTAATCGACTGCGAACCTTCAACAAGCTCAACTTGCGAGACGATAAAGAGATAACGCAGGTCTTTTTCGTATTTGCGCAGCAGCGCGAGCGTTTCACGGAAAGCCGTCAGCGTTACTTTCGCTTCCAGCGAGCTGCCGATCTGTTTTGCGACTCGCGCTTCTTCAAGTGCTCCCAAGACGTCATCGCGAATCTCAAACAAAAGGGTCCAACTGGCCAACAAGTCGTCGTGATTCTGCTCATTGGCTCGCGGAAACTCAGCCATGTGAACAGACGCCTCGGCGCGACCAGGCAAGTTTTCCCAGATCTCATCCGCGGTGAAGACCAGAATCGGCGCGAGCGTCCGCGCGAGCGCATCCGCGATTTTCAACAGCGCAGTTTGCGCGGAGCGACGCGCCTTATTGCGGGGTGCAAACGTGTACAGCCGATCTTTGATGATGTCGAAATAGCGCGCCGACAGCGTGATCGTCGAGAAGTTGTACAAAGCGCGATAGACATTGTGAAACTCGTATGCGTCATACGCCTGCCTCACTTCCGCCAGTACGCGATCCAACTCCGCCAGCGCCCAGCGATCGATCTCTTCCATCTGATCTTCGGGCACCGCGTCGCGCGAGGGATCGAATTCATGAAGGTTGCCGAGCGCGAACCGCGCGGTGTTGCGCAGCTTTCGATACGCGTCGGTGACGCGTTGCAGGATCTCATCCGACCCGCGCATGTCGTCGAAATAGTTTGACGACGCGCACCACAGCCGGATGGTTTCCGCGCCAGACTGCTTGATCACCTTGTTCGGCTCGATCGCGTTTCCGGCCGACTTGTGCATCGCGCGGCCCTGCGCATCGAGCGTCCAGCCGTGTGTGATGACGGTGTTATACGGCGCGCGATCGTGTGCCGCCACGCCTACCATCAACGACGAGTTAAACCAGCCGCGAAACTGGTCGCCGCCTTCGATGTAGACATCAGCGGGCCAGCGCAGTTCTTCGCGGTTCTCCAGCACTGCGATGGACGACACACCGCTGTCGAACCACACGTCGAGAATGTCGGTCTCTTTGGTCCACTCAGTCGCGCCGCAACCCTTGCAGACATAACCCGGCGGCAGCAATTCGCTTGCGTCGTGCGTATACCAGGCATCGCCCGACTCGCGTTCGAAAATGTCGGCGACGTGATTGATCACGGCTGGATCAGCAACCGCTTCGTTACACCGAGCGCAATAGAAAACCGGAATCGACACGCCCCATACACGCTGTCTTGAAACGCACCAATCGGGCCGCCCCTTGAACATGTTGCTCATGCGCTCGACGCCCCACGCGGGAATCCAGTTCACCCGTTGGATCTCCGCGAGCGCGGCGTCGCGCAGGAAAGGGCGAGGAGGAGACGCGGAGACGGAGGGGGGAGGAGGAGACGCGGAGAGGGAGGGACGCGGCGACGCGGCGACGGCATGCTCTGCGTCTCCGTGTCCACGCGTCCCCGTGTCCCCGTGTCCCTGCGTCCCCGTGTCTCTCTGTCCAATCTCCGCGTCCCCGCGTCCCTCCGTCCCCGCGTCGCCGTGTCCCTCCGTCCCCGTGTCTTCCCGGCCGTCCGGCAAGCCGTCCATGGCGATGAACCATTGCGGCGTCGCGCGGAAGATCACCGGGTTCTTGCAGCGCCAGCAGTGCGGATAACGGTGGTCGTATTTCTCACTGAAGAGCAGCACGCCGCGTTCACGCATGAATTCGACGATCTGATCGTTTGCGGCAAAGACGCTTAGTCCGCTGAAGTGCGTGACGTCGGGAGTGAACCGCCCGGCATTGTCGACCGGGCAGTAGATGTCCAAACCGTAACGCTTGCCAATGACGAAGTCGTCGTGTCCGTGACCTGGCGCTGTATGAACGCAACCCGTACCGGCTTTGCTGTCCGCCGATTTTTTCTGTGCTTCGCTGACGTCGAGCTCCGTTTCCGCGTCAGCCTCGCCGCCGAGTGTCACGTGCTCGCCGACCATCAGCAATGAGGGACGGTCGATCCACGGATGGCCCGCTTCAAGACGATCCAGTTTTGCTCCCGCAAACCGTGCGACGACGTTCGGCGAAGCGCCGAGCTCACATTTC
>DATJKO010000241.1:0-3786 GCA_035491355.1 Pyrinomonadaceae bacterium | reverse complement strand
CAGGAACGGAGATCCCAACACGCTGGACAACAACGCGGAAACGATCGCAAACAAAAACGTTGTCGGGAAATACGCGATGAACGACACGCCCAACGCTCGCACTGCCGACAAACGAAAGGCGTCTTTGACCGCGAGCACTGTGCCGATTGCAAACACGATGTATCTCGGCATCCGGAAGAGTTGATCGGAGATCACCTCCGGCTGTTTAATTCGCTCCACCAGTTCCGTGACCTCTTGACCTTCTGGTAGCTTCGACCGCCAACGGTCCCACAGCTGAATCATGTCCGGAATGCTTTGCGCCTGCATGCCGCTGTAGTGGACAACCGCCGCCATGATGATCGCAAACACGTTCGCGATGGTCAGAACGTAGAACAACGACGCCGCGACCTGCGCGTACTCCTGCGTGATCACCACGCTGAAACTTCCACGGCGCTCGAATGTGTTGGCGATCAGCGTCAGGATTGGCACCAGCACGAAGGCGATCAACATCACCGGCATCGCCGGTTCCGTTAGCGCCGAAAAGAACCCATGTCCACGCGGTTGCAGAGGAATCGCTCCGAACCCGCGCGTGACGAAATCGAACCCGACCTGGCTGAGCACTGCGATGACTGCAATCGGCGCAAGTGAACTGCGATCGCGAACTTCACGCATCCCACGTAGGGGTGCGTAGAAGCTCATTAGCAGGAGGCGCAGCCAGTCAATCATAGAAAACTAACGCTTAGCGCAGCTGAGGGCTCGAGTCGCTCAGGGGTGCTTCCTCATAGCCGCGCGTATAAGGCGGGGCGGGTGTCGTTAAAGGAGTGACGTCCTCATGATGTATCACACTCGCCGCGGTCAGCGGCCAGTAGCGAAAGAGCGCCTTGCCGTAGATGTACTTCTTGGGCACGAGACCCCAGATTCTCGAATCGCTGGAGTTGTCCCGATTATCGCCCATGACGAAGTAGTAATTTTGCTTAATGTCCGTGGGCGCCATCGAGCGGTGCGTCAAGTTCAGGCGGGGGTCGAGGTACGACTCCGCGATCTCGCTGCCGTTTACTCGAACAACGCCTTCGACGATCTCGATGCGGTCGCCCGGAAGCCCGATTACTCGCTTGATGTAACTCTTCGATGGATCGTCAGGAAACCAGAAAACTACGATGTCGCCGCGATCGACCTTCGGCGCCCAGCGATAGTCGTCGTAGTAAATTAGCTTGTTGACGAAGATTCGTTCGCCGTCGTGCAAACGTGGCAGCATCGACGTGCCTTCCACTTTCACCGGTTGGACGATGAAAACAACGACGAGTGCCGCGATCATCAACGCGAAGATCAGATCGCGGAACAACAAGCGCGCTTCCGACCAGAGATCGTTGCGCGAACCTTCTTCAGGCTTGTGTTCCTGGATGTCTTTGTCGTCGTCGACGTGGACGCCGCCAAATGGTGGCGGCCGGCGTTTTCGAATTCCAAACATGGCGTCGAGTTGGAGGTTAGCTTTCGCTCCCGCGCTTGTCAAACACCAGTTATAGCTGCGTTGTTCGCGTGTTGCAAGCCAATTCCTTGACAGTCTTGACTGCCGCTATCTATCATCCTTCCCTGCATTTGCAGCCCAGACATCGTCCCTGGCGGGACGAGAAAAGAGGCCCCAGGACGTGATCAAGTTAGACATCATCAATCGCGTGGCCGATAAAACCGGCGTGCCAAAAATGAAAGCCGAGCAAGCTGTCGAGGCGCTCTTTCATTCGATGAAGGAAGCTCTGACGCGAGGCGAACGAATCGAGTTGCGCGGATTTGGCGTCTTTGTGGTCAAGCCGCGGAAACGCGGCGTCGGGCGCAACCCGCGGACGGGCGAGGAAGTCGCGATCCCGTCGGGCAAGACGATTCGGTTCAAGCCGGGCAAGGAGTTGCAGGCGCACGAGGATGGCGAACCTGTGGTCGATGGATCCGGCGACGACGAAGACGACGAGTTTTAGTGGTATCGAGGTTTAGGGTACTAACGAGGCTAGAGTTGGAAGACAGTAGATCCAAACTCTAGCCTTTCTGCTTTCATGGATTATCCATTTCCAAAATCGTCTGGACTCGCGATCACGGAACGCGAGTGGTGGGTGCATGGTGCTCTGTTCCTGCTGACGAGCTTCACTACAACGCTCGCCGGAGTGGGGCTCGCGGCGACCGACTTCACGCCGACCGAGCCGCCGTTGTCGAATTTCCTGGATTACCTGCTCTACCTGCCGCTCTCGGTGTTGCATTACTGCGTCGATCTGGTCAAGTACTCATTCACGCACGAAGCAGCGCTCAGCCAGGGAACGGCATTCTCGCTTTCGCTGCTCGCAATTTTGTTCGCGCACGAGATGGGGCACTACCTGGCCTGCCGTTATTACCGCGTTGACGCGACGCTGCCGTTTTTCATTCCCGCGCCGCCAGTGTTCCTGGCGGGGACGTTTGGCGCGTTTATCAAGATTCGTTCGCCGATTCCGTCGCGACGGGCGCTGTTCGATATCGGACTTGCGGGTCCGCTTGCGGGGTTCGTGATTGCGTTGCCGTTGTCAGTGATTGGGGTGTTGACGGTTGGGCCGCCCGTGGTGCAGCAGGGACATGCGATCTACTTCAACGATCCGCCGCTGTTTCGTTTGTTGGCGTGGATGCTTGGAATGACTCTCGATCCAAACTCACCCATCAACCCGTACTACATGGCTGCTTGGATCGGATTGCTGGTTACGAGTTTGAATCTAACCCCGGTGGGTCAGCTTGATGGTGGGCACGGAGTGTTCGCGCTCTTTGGCGCCCGTGCTCATGCTTTGATCGGTCGCCTCGCGTTTGTAGCAGCAGTGATTCTCGCGATCCTCGGCTTCTGGTGGCATGGCAGCCTGAGCGGTTTTCTGTTCGCAGTGCTGTTAGGAGTAATCCTGCGCTTCCGCCACCCCGCACCCGCCATCATGGAACCTCTCGGCACTCCACGCCTGGCGATCGCAATCCTGACGCTTGTGGTCTACTTCCTCTGCTTCTGGCCCTTCCCAATTACGATCACGTGAGGTGTTGCGATGATGCATTTTAAGTAGGATTTCCCGCAAAGGCGCAAAGACGCAAAGAAAAGAAAGAGCACCCTGAATTCATTGATTCTCTTTGCGCCTTTGCGCCTCTGCGGGAGCACATACTCTCAAACTGCACCCATTACTTGCGCGGTCCAACCAAGCCGCATCCGAACTTCCGCAGAACTTGGCTACGCCGTCGCTGCTGGCAACAAGCCTTTGATCTCGCGGACGACGCGGTGGACTTCTTCCTGGTTCGCCAAGGCGATCATGAAGAATTTGTAGCCCTGGTGGAAACAGATTACGCCGTTCGCGAATAACCAGATGCCATCGAGGAACGGGTTGCCGCCCAGTAACCAACTGATCGGCGCACCCACGATTGGACCAGGCTGGAAGATCTGGGCCCACATCGCCGCGCCGGCTGCGCAACTAAACGCACCCAGCAACGGTGCGCCAACGTACTTCGCGATGTTTCGCTCAAACTCCACGCGCTGTTGTTCGGCTTCCGTGAGTTCGCCGCGACCGATCAACTCCTCACGCTTCTTCAAGTAGCCGTCAAACTTCTCGCTCGCTTTTCGCAGACCATAGACCGGCAACGCCGAATGCGTCAGCCAGTGCGGATGTGCCCCAAGCAGTACCGTATCCAATCCGGGAAACGCGGCGCCAGCACGTATACCCAACACGAGCGAAACAGAAACAACCGCAGCCTTGCCTGGATTCTCCTTGATCCAGTCCTTCGCCTTGATCACGCCAACTGTCGCCGCACTCGACGCGCGCGTCAGTC
>DATJKO010000240.1:0-11393 GCA_035491355.1 Pyrinomonadaceae bacterium | reverse complement strand
GGCATCCAGCGCCAGATGCTGGTAGGCGAACAGATGATGATCTGTCGTTTTCGTTTCGCGCCCTTTCTGGTGACGCCGCAGCACGATCATCCGCACGAGCAGATGACAATCGTCGAACAGGGCAAGGTTCGATTTTTCATTGAAGGCAAGGAACGGATCGCGACGGCGGGCGACGTGCTACATTTCCCGTCGCAGTGTTGGCATGGCGCGACGATGATGGATGAAGAGGTGGTGCTGATCGATATTTTCACGCCACTGCGCCAAGATTTTCTATAAATCCGTGTTCAGACTTGACGATCGCGTTGCGCTTGTAACAGGGGCTTCAACAGGTTTGGGTTCCGCGATCGCCATTGCGCTGGGCGACGCCGGCGCGCGAGTGGCCTGCCATGGCAACACTCACTCTCCTCAGGCAACGTGCGAAAAGATCAAGGAGGCCCAGCCATTAGTAGGCGATCTCTCCCAACCGCAGACCGCCAAAACTCTAATCGAACAAACGATCGACCGCTTTGGAAGTCTCGACATTCTCGTCAACAACGCCGGTATAATTCGTCGCGCGCCGGCGGTTGAGTATTCGGATGAAGATTGGGCCGCGGTGTTGGAAGTGAATCTCTCGAGTGTCTTTCGTCTGTGCCAACTCGCCGGCAAACACATGATAGAAAGCGAACGCGGCGGTAAGATCGTCAACATCGCGTCACTGCTTTCGTTTCAGGGTGGAATCACAGTTCCGGCCTACGCGGCGGCGAAAGGTGGTGTGGCCCAACTCACGAAAGCGCTCGCCAACGAGTGGGCCAAACACCGAATCAACGTCAACGCCATCGCGCCGGGTTACATGCGCACCGCGAACACGGCTGCGTTGCAGGCCGACGAGACGCGCAACCGTCAGATCCTCGAACGGATACCGGCAGGCCGTTGGGGCGAACCGGAAGATCTAGCCGGCGCCGCAGTCTTTCTTTGTTCGCCGGCCAGTGATTACGTCAACGGACACGTACTGGTCGTCGATGGCGGTTGGATGGGACGATGAGAACCACCGAGGAAATAATCCATGAGGCCCTCAAAGAGATCCAACCTCACGAACGCGTTCTCGCCATTATTTCTGATAAGACTCGCGACGATAACACCGATCAGCTTTTCCCGATCGTAAATCGATTTTTAACTGAACTCGGCGTGGCGAAGTTTGATGCGCTCGTAGCGCAAGGCACGCATCCGCCGATGACTCAAGCGCAGAAGCTCGCGAAGATCGGCATTCCTGACTTCGCCGGGCGCATCTTCGATCACTGCTGGGACCGTGCTGAAGAGATCGTTACGCTGGGTGAGTTGAGTCTCGAGACGGTGAGTTCGCTTACGGGCGGGCTAATCGAGCGCGCTGTTCCGGTGACGATCAATAAGTTGTTGAGCGCGGGAGTGTACGACACCGTGTTGGTGTTTGGCGCGACGGTGCCGCACGAAGTCGCGGGTTTTGCGGGCGGCGCGAAGTATTTCTTTCCCGGTGTGGCGGGGCCGGAGTTAACCCACACTACTCACTGGCTCGGGGCACTCGCCGGAATCGAAAACACTATCGGCGAGGTCGAGACACCGACGCGTAAATTGATCGAGGCGGCTGTCGAGCTCGTGCCCGCACGAATCATTTCGCTGAACGCAGTCGTTTCGCGCCGCGCTGACGGGAAGTTGATCACTTACGCACTCTTCGCCGGGGATATCAAGGATGCTTTCCGTCGTGCCGCTGCTATCAGCCGGGAAGTCCATATCCGCTACACGGGACGGAAGTACAAGCGGGTGATTGCGTTGCTCGATCCCCATTACGACGAACTGTGGGTCGGAGGAAAGGCGAGTTACAAACTCGGCGCGATCATTCAAGACGGCGGGGAGTTGATTATTTTTGCTCCACATTTGACCAAACTTTCAGAGACACACGGTGCGCTGATCGAGAAGTATGGCTATGCCCCACTCGAAAGTGTGCGCGACATGCTCGGAGTTTCAGAAGAGCTTCGGGAAAATCTTTGTATTGCTGCCCACCTGGCCCATGTGGCCTATGCGGGGCGAACTGACGATGACGGTAACATTGTGCCGCGTTACCGCATCACGATGGCGTCAGGTCTCGACGAGCAGACCTGCAAGCGCGTGAACCTTGGTTATCTCGACTACCGCACTTTCGATTACGACACCACAGATCCTGATACTTTCGTCGTGAATCATGCAGGGCGCGATCTCTACAAGGTTTCAACCTAGAACTCCGCGCTCCCTGAGTTTTTCTTTGCGCCTTTGCGGGATCAATTCCTTCTGCGGCACATTTGGCGAAACGTAAAGAGTCTCCCGCAAAGGCGCAAAGGCGCAAAGAAAAGCTGATGTCTCGCTCCTATGCGACGAGCGCTGTGGCCGGCTCCTCCATCACCTGGCCTTTCGAGACGAAGAGGTCGATAGTGTTGTTGGCGATGAACTGATCAACCTGCCCGTCGCCAAGCGGACTCGAGAACAAGTAACCTTGTCCGTTTTCGCATTCCAACTTCCGCAACAACTTCAACTGATCTTCAGTCTCAACACCTTCGGCCACGACGTCCATGCCCAGGTTCCGGGCTAACGCCACGATGGTGCGCACAATCGCCAGGTTCTCCTCGTTCTCCATCATCTGCGTCACAAACGATCGATCGATCTTCAACGTATCGATCGGGAAGCGTTGTAAATAACTCAAACTCGAATAGCCAGTGCCGAAGTCGTCGATACTCAACTGCACGCCGAGGTTTCGCAACTGGGTCAACAACCCAACCGCCGCCTCGATGTTGTCGCTAAAAACTGACTCCGTGATCTCGAGCTTCAAACATCTTGGCGGCAACTCGAACTCCTGCAACAGCCGCGCGATGTTCTCAACCAGCTCCGGTTGGTTGAACTGTTTCACCGACAAGTTGACGCTGACGAACAACGGTGGCGCGGAAGGATAAGTCTCCTGCCACGAGCGCGCCTGTCGACAGGCTGACTCGAGTACTCCCTGTCCGATCGTCAGAATTTGTCCTGTCTCTTCCGCAACGGGGATGAAATCCTTCGGCGGCACGAGACCAAACTCCGGATGTCGCCAGCGCACGAGCGCTTCGAACCCGATCAGCGTGCGAGTCTCCAGCGACACGATCGGTTGATAATCGACGAACAGCTCATTGCGTTCGCAGGCGTGACGCAGATCCGTTTCCATCTTCAAACGGCTCATCGACTCGCCGTGCATGGCGCGTCCGAACACCTCATAACGCGCTTTGCCGCAGTCTTTCGCGCGATGCATCGCGGTTTCCGCGTCGCGCAGGATGTCTGAAACCTGGTCGCCCTGGTCGCCGCCGAGGGCGATACCGATGCTCATCGTCGTATAGACTTCCTGGCCCAACAGGTTAAACGAAATCGCCAACGCCTGTTGAATGCGAGTCGCCACCGAACATGCTTCTTCTTCACCCGTGACGTCGTCGAGCAATACGGCAAATTCGTCTCCACCGACGCGGCCGAGCACATCGTCCTGGCGCAGGCAGGTCTTTACCCGATGCGCGATCTGGACCAGCAGTTGATCGCCACTCGCATTGCCGAGACTATCGTTGACGAGCTTGAACCGATCCACGTCCAGCAGGAGCACTGCATACTGGCGGTCTTTGTTCGAAAGTGTACGCGCGATGCGCAACTTGATCAGGTCGTGGAAGCGAGCGCGGTTTGGCAGTCCGGTCAGCGTGTCTTGCGTCAGTTTCTCTTCCGCTTTCTTGCGATCGCTGATGTCCTGCACCTGGAAGAACAATCGCTTGGCGCCCGTCCCTGAATCTTTCAACAGCGAGACGTGCCAGAGCACCCAAACCGTGTGACCCTGCTCGTGAATGTAACGTTTCTCCTGCTCGTGACTCGGGATGTAACCTTCGAGCACACGCTGAATCTGCGATTGCACCTGACGAAGATCTTCGTGGTAAGTGACTCGTTGAAAACTCGTCGCTCGTAACTCCTGTTCCGAATAACCGAGCAGCTTGCAAAGCGATTCGTTGACTTGCAGCCAACTGCCGTCAACAGACACGACTGCCATGCCGATCGCGGCGTTGTCGAACGTTCCGTGACTGCCACCCAGGGCTTTGGAATTCGACGAGATGGCAAACGGGATCGAACCGGCGGCGAACTGCGGCGACGAATCGACCGCCGCTGCTTCGTTGAGTTTCTTCGACTGGTTGCGTTCGTTTGCTCGATGACGCTTCTTGCGTTTCTGTTCGTACATCGCCTGGTCGGCCTCTTCGAGCAGTTCTTCAAAACAGGTCATGCGTTCCGACTCGAGTTCCGCAACGCCGATACTGAAAGCAAGCTTGAAGCCGCGCTTTTCCTTCGCGTTGTAGGCTTTCAGATTTTCGTTGAGACGCTTGATGGCGTCGTCCTTGCTGGCGTTCCGATCGGTAACCAGCACGGTGAACTCGTCGCCGCCGAGACGGGCAATGACGTCCGGGCTGCGGAAACTGCGGTTGAGTATCTCGGCCGTCTTGATCAGGGCGACGTCGCCTTCGTTGTGACCAAACTCGTCGTTGATCTTCTTCATGCCGTCGAGGTCGATGAAGAGGAGGAGCAGGCTCTCTTTTTGTCCGCGCGCGAAATCGAAATAAGGCGCGGCTTGCTTGAGTAAGCCACGACGATTGAAGAGACCGGTCAGGTCGTCTTTGAGTGAAGTGTTGCGGAGTGTTTCTTCGAGTTTCTTGCGTTCTGTGATGTCGCGTACGACTTGCACCAGTCCGCCGCCGTCGACACTGGAGATCGAGATTTCTAGAGGCAGCGTGCTGCCGTTGAGTTTCAGACCAACAGCTTCACCGCGCCACGAACCGTCACGCCAGACCGCGGGCATGATCTGTTCTTTGAGCCGGTTCAGTTCGTCTTCAAAAAAGAACATCTCCCAGCTCGCGCCGATCAACCGATCGGGAGCCGAGTAACCAAAGATCTTCGCGTAGGCGTCGTTAATGTAGATACAGGCGCCGCCGTGGTCGATGATGGCCATGCCGTCCATCGATGCTTTCATCGCGGCCGCCTGTTGGGCCATCGAACCAGCAGCGCGTTTGCGTTCCGTGATGTCGCGCGCGACGACGGACGCGCCGCTGATCGACTTGCCGTCCATGATCGGTGAGATCGTCAACTGGATGTCGATTGGCGTACGGCCCTTCTTCAGATGGACCATTTCGTGTTGCGTGACGTTTTCGCCGCGCGAGACTTTGTCGAAAAGCGACGTTGCTCCCTGGTCACGACGATTGTCGAACAGCATCGAGATCGGGGAGCCCAACGCTTCTCTCGACGAGTAGCCGTAGATTCCGCGGGCGCCGAGGTTCCAACTCATGATGACGCCTTCGGTGGTGACGCCGATGATGGCGTCGCGCGAAACATCGACGATGCCTTGAAGACTCGAGAGTTCGAGCTTGACGACGTTGAGTTGTTCGTGACTGCTCTTCCACGATAACCAAACGAGGGCGGACATAATTATCTGGGCAAGAGAGAAGAAGACTACAAGCTCGGTCAACGCGGATCCGAACAAGCCGGGAAGCAGGAAGCAGATTGCGAGTGCCGTTGGGATGACGAAAACCGGGATGGGCCACAGCTTGCGGCTAATGCGGGAGATCGAATTGTTGCTGTTCAGAAACATGCTCGTTGGGGCGAGCTGTGCAGTATTGAGATCTTCGGAAGTGCTGAAGAGGGCAAGACGTTACTGGGGTCGCACAGCCCGCACCGCTCGTTAAGCTACTGCTGTGCCATCGTGTTTGGGGCTGATTGAGTGAGGCCGCTACGGTTTGGCCGGTCAGTTTAACGCCTTCGCCGCCATTTTGACCGCGACACGGTTATTTTGGCTTAAAGCGCCTTTTTCACTGACCCCGCGCAGGCGAGAGACACATCGCTAGAAAAATTCAGAAATCTTCGGGTATAAGTTGTTCGACTAAAACGATGCCAAGTTTGCGAACCCTAACGCGCCGGTGGTTGCCCCTCAGCCTCAAGCGATCCTTTCAGCACGCGATCCTGGGATACGACTCGTATGCGCCGTCGTTTTCATCGGCCGGCGAGGACATGATCCTGCGGCACATTCTCGGATCGGACAAGATGAGCGGGTTCTACGTTGATGTTGGCGCGTTTCATCCGACGCTGTTTTCCAACACTTACTTCTTCTACTTGAACGGCTGGAACGGGATCAACGTCGAGGCGCGCCCCGGCAGTAAGCAACTATTCGATCGCGTACGGGCGCGAGACATCAATGTAGAAGTGGGCGTGTCGCGGGAGAACGGGTCGCTGACCTACTACTTCATCGCCGAGGATTCGACAATGAATAGTTTCTCGGCCGACTTTCTGCGCCAGATCGAGATGCTGGAACACGTGCGGGAGAAGATTCCCGTGCCCACGCTTCCGTTGGCGGAGATCCTGGACCGTCACCTGCCTGATGGGCAGACGATCGACTTCATGAACGTCGACGTTGAAGGACATGACTTCGAGGTGCTGGAGTCGAACGACTGGACGCGCTTCCGTCCGCGCATCGTCGTCGTAGAAGATGAAGGACTCGATCCGCGCGAATCGAAGATCGTTCGGATGATGAACGATCACGATTACGAGTTATGCGCGCAGAACGTGATCATTCTCGACAAGATCAACGAATACTTTCTGGTCGACCGCACCAACAAACCGTCCCGCCAATGAAACCTGAAGTGCTCGCTACGATCTACGCCGAGACTGTTGCGCGGCGGAAGCTCCCCGTCAATTTCAATGAGGACCATCGCGCGCTGTTTGAGGGCGAGCTGGAGCGAGTGATTGCCGAGACTCGCTTGTTGAAATTCGAAGATGTGTGGGCGAGTCCGCAAGGGCTGCTGTTCAAAGGGACGAGCATACTGCCGGAGTCGTTTGCGTTTCCGTATCACCTCGATGAGTGGCGGTTTCGCACGCGGGCGAAATTCCTCGCTACCAATTACGCATTGCGACGGCGCCGCAAGATCGATCGCGACGTCCTGTGGGTTACCGATTATTGGAGCACGGGATATTTTCATTGGCTGACCGACGTGCTGACGCGGCTGTTCGTGGTCCGCGATCGACTGCGCGAGTTGCTGCTTCTGTTGCCGGGTAGGTATGAGAAGTTCGGACATGTTCAGGCGTGTCTCCGGGCGTTCGGAGTCGCGAATGTAGACTTCATCGCTGAGAACGAGGTGGTCCAGTGTCGCAGTCTTCTGATGCCGTCGCACACGGCGCCGTCCGGACATTTCAAAGCTGAAGCGATTCGCGGTGTGCGTGATGTCTTGTTGTCGGCCTTTGGAGACCAGGGCGAAAAGGAAGAACGGCTTTACATCAGTCGCCGCGGCGCCGGTAAGCGGCGGATCGTCAACGAAGATGAAGTCGTCGCTGTAGTGCGGAGGTTCGGCTTCGAGACTGTTTGCGCGGAGGAACTGTCGTTTGAACAACAGGTGTGGATCTGTTCCCACGCGCGTTACATCGTTTCGAACCACGGGGCCGGTTTGACGAATACGCTGTTCATGCCATCCGGCGGCAGCATGCTCGAGCTTCGCCATCAGGCGGATTGCATTAACAACTGCTACTTCACACTCGCATCCGCTCTCGATCTGAATTACTTCTATCAAACGTGCACACCGCAGGATCCCGCAGCGGACCCACACCACGCGCACCTAATGGTTGATACCGATCAACTAGAACAGAATTTGAGGTTGTTGCTTCGCTAGGTGGGCGTGCACAAGAAGTCCCGAAGCTCTTGCTGGTCCGGCAACTCTTTTGCGCCTTTGCTTTGCGCCTTTGCGTCTTTGCGGGAGCCGCTCTGGGCCGTCACACTCGGACAGCATTCGGATTGTCACGTCTTGAAAACGTAGATGGCGTAGCCGGTCGTGAGGATGCGCAGGACCGTCTTCAAGAGAAACTTCGGTACCCTTCGACCTTCGAATTCCAGCGACTTCTCAACCACCGAAAACCATCCGACGCGTTCGTAACCACTCTCGACGAATATCGATTCGGGATTGTCGGCGGTGAACTTGAACGATGCGCCCAGGCCCGTCAGTTTTTCATGCATTTTACGTCCATACTTTTCAAAGAACCTTCGCGTCATCAGATCGCAGGCCAGTTTGTGTTCGGGAAACACTTTCTTCAGAGTACGCAGCAACTGCCTGATCGTTTCCTCCTCCAGATACATGAACACGCCTTCGATCACGACCACCACCGGACCACCGCCGGGAATTGTCGACAGCTTCTCTTCCAGTGAGTCGGTTGCGAAGTCGATCGCGATGCGCTGAAGTTGGTTGTCGCAGGCCGAAACAGGCAGGCGCTCGTTCTTGTAGGCAATCACTTGAGCCTCGTCGAGTTCCACCCACGTGCCGCCTTTGAGTCTGTAAGCGCGGCTGTCGAAACCCGCGCCGATGATCACGATGCGGAGGTCGGGATGGACCAGCAGGTCGTCGCGAAGCAGGTCGTCGATGATGCGAGCGCGGGCAACGTTGGAACTATTGGGACCTCTTTCGTCTTTGAACTTCTCGAGGACCCTCAGACCTTCTTCGTTCATGAACTTCGTGGCGTATACGTCGCCACAGATCGGTTTCTCGCGCTCGGCGTCCCACATCCGGATGCCGCAACAGTAAAAGGCCGTCAGCGATATAGGTTTCATTCGAGATCCTGAGAGGGGGTTTTCTTTACGCTTTTGCGCCTTTGCGGGAAACCTTTCTTCAAACTAGGTCCGGACACAAAAGAGCGCGTACGTTGCGCCGAGCACGGACCACGCCACGATCGTCACCCACAGCGGTACTTGCTTCGCCACGTGTTTGACCGTGCGAATACTCTCATCGAGACTCGCGCCGCTGATCAGGCTCCGCAGTCCGCCAACGCTGAACGTGACATAAACGCAGGCGGCGATTGCGGGCAGTATCGCCAACAGCCAAATCAAGGGCGATCCTCGTTGCCACAACATCCAGATCAAACTACTGAGCACACCAAGGGCGCCGATAACCACCAACCAAAACGCGAGCCCGATCCCGCGATGCAAGCCTAGGCTGACGATGCTTGTCGTGATGTTTGCGTTGAGATCCTCCGGATAATCCTCGGCTGTGTTGATGAGAATGATACCCATCTGAATCGTCCCGTAAGCCGCCGCAAATACCAGCACCGAGAGCGAAGGCATCGCCTCGACCAGCAGGCTGACGAACATCATTGGTCCAACGAAAATGATGAGCCACAGACAGATGAGTTGTGCGAGCCCGCGACCCTTGAGTTGGACCGGCTTGACTGAGTACGCAGCCCCGAGTACGAGACCAATAGCGACGAGCACAAAGATCAACCACCGGTTCATGGTCAATGAAAGATGGAATGAGAGTACGAGCGCGAGTGCTGCCGTGGCGATCACCTGGAAAGTCACGAACCGCACGCCGAGTCCGTACACTGCTTCGGATAGGTGAGGCTTGTAGACGGCGTCGAGATCGCGATCGGCGAGGCAGTTAATCATGTCGCCGAAGGCAAACAACAGGAAGAAGATGAACACGCCCTCCCATAGCTGAAAGGTCTTGAGTGGACCGGTATCGCGCAGCAGGATCAGCAGTGGAATGGCAAGGATCGGTATCTCCGCGATTCGAAACTCCACGCGACGAATGCGCAGCATGTAAACGAGATAACGGAGCATGATCGTCAAGTGTAAGACATTCCTATTCACCGACTTCTCGCCAGCGCGAGACCCCGGTAAAAGAACTGCCTGAACGAGCGTCAGAGAATGTTAACACGGCGAATGTGTCGCCTGGTTTCCTGTGCGAACGCCCGCCGTCCGTGAAGCAGCGCGTGGTTGTCGGCGATTACGATGTCGCCGCTCTCCCACTGGTAAGCGCAACAATAACTCGCGTCGTAGAGTCGCCGGTGCATGTCGGCGATGAATGCCGGCTGGTCATCTTTGTTGATGCCGGCGATGTCGAGCTGGACCGGGTTCAGATCGTCGACGGGTTCGGCGTACCGCAGCACCGGCACACCCAGAGTCGGGTGCGACGTCAGCAGCGGAGAACTGAACGTACCTCCGTAGTGCACGATCTTCTCGGTGGTGTAAGTGATTACGACCTCTTCCCACAGTTCGGTTGGAGCGTGGGCCAACAAGCGGATCGTGTCGCAGAAAAGCGTCTCGCCACCGGCTTGCGGATCCGGAGCAGCATCGCAATGAAAGAAAATATAGTGCGGCCTACGCGGCAGAAACGCACCGTCCCAATGAAAGGGAACCGCACGATTGGTGTAGAGATAATTCTTCGTGTCAGGATCGACGCGGAGATCGTTGACCGCGCCAAACTCCCACTCCAGCAACTCGCCTAAAGATCTACAAAACTCCGGCAGCGCGGGGCCGTTGAGTGGCGCGAATCCTTTCAACGCGACAACCCGATGTTCGTCAACCCATTGCTGCAACAGTGAAGGCGAGACAGCGGACAATTCGACTCCAGGCGATTCAGATCGAACCACCAGGCCGAAAGGCGAAAGCTGTTCGAGCGTCCACATGCTAGGCAAGACCGTTTCTGGGTACACCGAGTTGTTGTCGCAAATCACCGACGGTCATTTCCAACAACGTCTCGTATGGAATGGCTGAGCGATAGAGGTTCTGTGCTCCACGCGAATTGCGCCAGGCGCGCCAGATCCGTTTCGGTGCGACGAATACGCCGAAGAAAATCGCGCCGACGCAGAGCATGAAGATCATTACCGAACCACACCCGCCGCGAAGTTCATACGCGCTGATCTCCGCTTCGCCAACCAAACCCGTTTTGTATCCCGTGACGACGTGGTGCAGGTCGTGTACGGGCAGAAAGCCGGGGTTCGGCAACCAGATGGGCCACTTGAAGAAATAGACTGGAAACTTCCGATTGGTGTAACTGCTGAGTTGAAGATTGTTCTGCGCGAGATACCGATCGCGTCCGACTTTAACCTTCTCTTCACTCATAAAGTTTCAGACTTCACGTAAATGGTGATTCAGAATCTCTGCGTTGAAAAGGGCCATTAACCCAGAGTACGCGCAAGGACGCAGAGGACTGAAGAGACACGTGTAAAAAGAATTCTTCAAAACACCTTCACTGACCTCTTACTGGCAAGCTGGAAATAACTCGGCCGTCCCTCGCGTTCGACAACATGTGCGCCAAGTTCCTCCGCTTCATGCCGACGCATCATACGAAACGTGTCGCCATCCTTAACCGCGACTCCGTGCCACGGCGTTAGCCACGTGTCGTTTGCTTCGCCGAGAAGCATTCCGATCTTTTCCGAGTGTGGGCCCTGCGGGTGAATCGACAATCGCAGCGACATCGGAAAGCAGTCGCTCAGCAGCCGGCCCCAACCGTCGCTGCGTTGGATGACTTCATGCGCGAGCTCTTTGCAGTCTTTCCTAACCTGGCTTCGAGTCTTCCCCGCATCGATTACAATGCGGTCTTCAAACAGGAACC
>DATJKO010000239.1:0-2000 GCA_035491355.1 Pyrinomonadaceae bacterium | reverse complement strand
AAAAAACGGCCGGCTTAGGACTTTTAGTCTAGTGAATAATGGTGATGTCTCAATTTGAAGGTGTTTCTCTGCGGTCCTCTGATTCGCAGAGTCCGCCGAGGAACTCGCAATTAAAGACACCACCTGAATAACACAAAGCTTCGTGCCCTTACATTCATAGGTTATAATGCCCGCCAAGTTGCCGGGCAGCAGTTTTGCCCGGCTTGGTAATCATAAAAGACTTTTACTAATCAAGATGTTCGAACGCTACACAGAAAAGGCGCGCCGGGTGATTTTCTTCGCACGGTACGAAGCCTCGCAGTTTGGAGCTCCAGCAATCGAACCCGAACACTTGTTGTTGGGCTTGATGCGCGAAGACAAAACACTCACCGGACGCTTTTTCCCACGCGCCCAGGTCTCCATCGAATCGATTCGCAAGGAGATCGAAGGGCGAACGCTGCTGCGTGAGAAGATCTCCACGTCCGTGGAACTGCCGCTGGCTCCGGAAACGAAGCACGTTCTGGCTTACGCCCACGAGGAAAGCGATCGGCTTCAGCACCGTCACATCGGCACCGAACATCTGCTGCTGGGATTACTGCGCGAAGAGCGCTCGATGGCCGCGGAAATTCTTTACGAACGCGGACTCCGATTGAATGCCGTGCGCGACGAGATCGCGCGCCAGTCGGGTACCGACGCACGAACTTCGCAGAAGAAAGACACGCCGCACCTCGTTGAGTTTTCACGCGACCTGACCGACGACGCCGGAAACGACAAACTCGATCCGCTCATCGGCCGCGAAGCCGAGATCGAACGCGTCGTTCAAATTCTTTGCCGCCGCACCAAGAACAATCCGGTGTTGATTGGCGAACCGGGTGTTGGCAAGACAGCGATCGTAGAGGGGTTGGCCCAACGCATCGTGCGCGGTGACGTTCCATCGTTCCTCGAAAACAAGCGCATCCTGTCACTCGATCTTTCGCTGATTGTCGCGGGCACAAAATATCGCGGCCAGTTTGAAGAGCGGCTGAAACAGATCATGCGCGAGTTGGTTGAGAACCCGCAGTACATCGTCTTCATCGACGAGCTGCACACTCTCGTCGGCGCTGGTTCTGCGGAAGGCTCACTTGATGCCGCCAACATTTTGAAGCCTGCTTTGTCGCGCGGCGAGATTCAGTGCATCGGCGCGACGACGCCGGCGGAGTTTCGCAAGTCGATCGAGAAAGACCGGTCGCTCGAGCGTCGGTTCCAGGCAGTGAAAGTTCCACCGCCGTCCGAAGCAGAAGCCGTCAGCATCCTCGACGGCGTGCGTGAACGTTACGAGAGTTTTCACCAGGTGCGTTATACGGACGACGCCTTGCATGCCGCCGTTTATCAATCGCATCGTTACATTCCCGATCGTTTCCTTCCTGACAAAGCTATCGACGTGATCGACGAAGCAGGCGCGCGTGTGAAACTGCGCGTCCGTCGCGAGCAGGGCAATCTCGCCGATTGGAACGAACTGAACGATTGGTCGCGTTCCTACGACGGTGCGAGTCTGCGTCCCACGCAGGAAGACGCCCTCGTTTCCGCGGAAGTGACGCGCGACGATGTTGAAGACGTGATTGCTCGTTGGACCGGCATTCCGGTCAACTCGTTGAAGGAAGAAGAAACGAAGAAACTTCTGCGCATCGAACTCGAGTTGCACAAGCGCGTGATTTCGCAGCGCCCCGCAATTTCCGCTTTGGCGCGTGCGATTCGTCGCTCACGTGCCGGACTCAAGAATCCGCTGCGACCCGTTGGTTCGTTCCTGTTCTTAGGCCCCACCGGTGTTGGCAAAACTGAGGTCGCACGATCGTTGGCGCAGTTTCTATTCACCAGCGAACGAGCGTTGATTCGCTTCGACATGTCGGAGTTCATGGAGAAACACTCCGTGTCGAAGTTGATTGGTTCGCCTCCGGGATACGTTGGCCACGAAGAAGGCGGTCAGCTCACGGAGCGCATCAAGCGTTCACCTTACTCGGTGCTGCTGTTTGACGAGATCGAGA
>DATJKO010000238.1:0-4807 GCA_035491355.1 Pyrinomonadaceae bacterium | reverse complement strand
CGTGATCGCAGTTAACGCTTGCGCTTCGGTTAGCTGACTTGTCTGCGCAAAGATCAGTTCACTCGAGAGGACAACTACGCCTAATAGTTTGACGAATAACGGCCACATAAGCCGAACAGATCACAACAACGCGCGCGCGTGCTGCAACACGTTGTCGAGGTTGAATCCGAGATTCTTCAGCGCGACTTCACCAGGCGCTGAGGCCCCAAAGCGATCAAGGCAAATCACGTCGCCTGCCTGACCGACGTATCGGTCCCAACCCTGTCGCACACCGGCTTCAACCGCCAACCGCGCCGTGATCGGCGGTGGCAAAACCTCGTCGTGATAGTCCCGCGACTCAGCGTCAAACAGTTCCCAGCACGGCATTGAAACGACTCGCGTCGGAACGCCTTCAGCCTGAAGCTTCTCGCGCGCTTCCAGCGTCAGCGAGACTTCGGAGCCGGTACCGATCAGGATCAACTTCGGAGTCGTCGCCGCGCCTTCCGCGGTTTCTGCTTCGGCAAGAATGTAAGCGCCACGTCTCAAACCTGCTGCCGGTGAAAACTTTTTGCGATCGATTACCGGCACCTTCTGACGCGTCAGCGCGAGCGCGGTCGGCGCCGTGCGACGAAGGATCGCCATACGCCACGCTTCGCTCACCTCCGCCGAATCCGCGGGACGAATCACAAACAGATGCGGAATCGCACGCAGTGCCGCGAGGTGTTCGATCGGCTGATGCGTGGGTCCATCTTCACCCAGGCCAATCGAGTCGTGCGTGAAAACGTAAATAACCTGCACCTCCGACAGCGCTGCCAGGCGGATCGCCGGACGCATGTAATCAGAGAAAGTCATGAACGTCCCGCCATACGGAATCAAACCGCCGTTCAGCGACATTCCGGTGAGCGTCGAACCCATCGCGTGCTCGCGCACGCCGAAATGAAGTATGCGGCCGTCGTAAGCGCCCGCTTCGAAGCTGTGACTGGTCTTGATGTCAGTGTTGTTCGACACACCAAGATCCGCTGAACCACCGATGAGCATCGGCAACACCGGTGCGAGCGCGTTGATGACTTCACCACTCGCGACGCGCGTAGCCACAGCTTTCGCATCTTCAAACTTCGGCAAATAATCTTCCCAGCCGTCCGGCAGGTCGCCGCTCATCGTGACGCGCCACTGTTTGCCGTCGTCCGCGTTCGCTTCTTCGTAGCGCTGCACCAACTCGCGCCAATCATTTTCCAACTGTTCGCCGCGTTCGATCGCTTCGCGAAAGTGCGCCAACGCTTCGTCGGGAATGTAGAACTGCTTGTCTTCGGGCCAACCGAGATGTCGCTTCGTTTCGCGGACCGCGTCTTCACCGGGTGCGTCGCTGTGCGCTTTGCGCGTACCCTGCGTCGGCATGCCGAAACCGATCACGGTCTTGACGCAAATCAGACTCGGTTTGTCTTCGATTTTTTGCGCGTTGCGAATCGCGGTTTCGATATCGGCGAGGTTGTTGCCGTCCGCGACCGTTTGCGTGTGCCATCCGTAAGCCTCAAAACGTTTCGGCACGTCTTCACTGAACGCGAGATTGGTGAAGCCTTCGATGGTGACGTGGTTATCGTCGTAGAGATAGATCAGTTTGCCGAGTTGTAAGTGCCCGCCGAGTGAGGCCGCTTCAGCGGCGACGCCTTCCATCAGGTCGCCGTCGGAGACGATCGCGTAAACGTAGTGATCGATCAGGCGGTAGTCCGGCTTGTTGAACTTCGCCGCGAGGTGCGCGGCGCCCATCGCCATGCCGACGCCGTTCGCGAATCCCTGGCCAAGGGGACCAGTCGTGATCTCCACTCCCGGCGCGAGCCCGTATTCAGGATGGCCCGGTGTTTTCGAGCCCCACTGGCGAAAGTTCTTCAACTCGTCGAGCGACAGATCGTAGCCCGTCAGATGCAACAGCGCGTACAGCAACATCGACCCGTGACCCGCGGACAACAGGAAACGATCGCGGTTTTCCCACTTCGGATTCTTCGGGTTGTGACGAAGAAAGCGCGTCCAAAGCACATAGGCCATCGGCGCGGCGCCCAGCGGCAGACCCGGATGGCCGGAGTTTGCCTTTTGGACGGCGTCAATTGCTAAAGTGCGAATTGTGTTGATGCAAAGTTGATCGAGTTCGGGATTGGTGTTTGAGTTTTCCTTCTGCACAGGCGCGCTCATTGTCATTTATCGTTTTCCATTTTTCATTTGTCATTTTTCATTTCAATGGCAAATGAGAAACGAGCGATGAAAAATGGAAAATGGCATCCTCTCTTTAACCGAATAGTCGATCGTACAACTCTTCCTGTCGGGCAAGGCCTTCGCGATACCGGGCGTGCCGCGTCATGTCCGGGTCGAAAACCTCTGCGATCGAAACTGCAACCTCTTCGATACTTGCTATTTTGCCCACGGCTTCCAGCGCAAGCAAGGCAGCCCCGCGTACCGACGCCTCCGCCGTGTTTCCGAGGGCGATCGGACGTCCTAAAACGTCCGCAATGATCTGGATCCAAGCCGGCGAAGAGCGCAACGCGTTGCCGCTCGCGACGATGCTTGCGTTTGGTGCGATTGACTCCAATGCGCGGGCGATCAGTGCGAATCGATAGGCGATCGCCTCGAGCGTCGCGCGCAAGATCTCGAGGGGCTGCGTTTCCTGTTTGAGTCCGAAGATGCCGCCGCGCGCGTCAGGCGCCCAGCCGGTGCTTCGTTCTCCGGACCAGAAAGGCATGATCGTCAATCCGTGCGAATCAGGTTCGAGTTCCGCCAGTTGTGACTCGAGGTTTTCATGGTCGCTGAGATTCAATGAATCGCGCAGCCAGCGCCACAACCCACCACCGTCTGAAAGCGCACCACCAACTGCTACACGCGTGCGAGTCGCTCGGTAACTCCAAAGCGCTAACGGAAGATCCTCAGGTGGACCACCGGCAAACACGACTCGCATCGCTCCCGACGTGCCGACCATCAATGCGATGTTGTCTTTGGTGCTACAACCAGCGCCGATGTTGTTGGTCGCGCCGTCGCCAACAATGAGCGCGAGTTGCGCAGTAGCGAGTGCCGGCCAGCGCCGCGCGAAGCGTTGCGTCAACCGCGGGCGGGTTGCGTCGTCGATTGCCGGCAGCGTGTCCGATGAAATGTCGATCGCGCGTATCAACTCCCAATCCCAATCGCACGCTCGCTGGTTGAAAAGACCAGTTGCCGACGCGAGCGAGATGCTTGCCGTCGTTTCGCCAAACAGACGCAGACAAAGATACTCACCAAACCCGAGCCACTGGCGCGTCGCGGCAAATCGTTCGGGCCACTCGTTTCGAATCCAAAGCAGCTTCGCGGGCCAATAACTAGCATGAAACCGACAGCCTGTACGCGCATGAATCTCCGCTTCGTCGAGCGACCTCCGCAGCTGCCGAGCCACGCGCGCGGCACGCGTATCGGCCCAACTCAGCAGCGGCGTCGTTGGCGAACCGCCCGCATCGACGCCGACCAGGCTGTGCCAAAAAGTCGAGATAGCAATGAATTGAATCTGATCGGAATCGACCAGTGAAGACGCAAACAGATCGTCGATCGTGGCGACGACTTCGTCGACCAGCGTGTCCGGATCAAACTCGCCAAGATCGGAAAGCGCGCCTTCGTTGCGTCGGCTTCCCTGGTGAGACATCGTCTCCGCGCCGTGTTCGTCAAACAGGGACGCACGCACACCTGAAGTGCCGACGTCGATGCTCAGCAGGAAGGCGGGCCGGGTGGATTCCATCAGCGACAGAATTCCGGGCGCCGGCTCAACTCCGTCAACTACCTCATCGAGGACGCTGCTCATTGTTGTTGGGCGCGCCAAGAATCGCACAACGCTGTTATCTGCGCAATCAGTAGTTTAGAATTCCCCAGCTTGCCATCAAAACCCTTGCGCTGGTTGCTTATCGCAGGCGTCCTTCACGTGGCGCTGACTACGAGCATTTTCCTTGTAGGTCACTTCCAGCTGCTGCCGACTCTTTTCGATCAGAATGGAATCGGACTCACGTTTGCCATTGACGGCGCGACGTACCGCAAGCTTTCGAGCGAGATGGCGACGCAGTTGGAAACCTACGGCGTCTCTCCTTGGCTCGACATCAAAGCGCCGCTGCACAGCCGCCTCTACTCGATCTCGTTCGCCGTGTTTGGCAGGCTCGTCGGACACAACGTTCTCGGCGCGGAACCACTGAACCTCTTTTACTATCTCGCGCTGCTGACGGTGGTTTACTTTCTGGGCCGCGAGATCTTCAACGTCCACGCCGCGTGGCTCGCGGCGGCGATTGTTGGTCTATGGCCGTCGTTGCTGTTTCATTCAACGCAACTGATTCGCGATCCGCTGGCGATCCTCTGTCTACTGAGTCTGCTGCTGGTGTTGACGTTGTTATTGAATCGCGAATTTGCGTGGCGTCAGGCGGCGGGACTGGGAATTCTCGGCGCGGTGTTGGTGACCGTGTTTTGGCTGGCACGCGGAAACATGTGGAATGCGGTCGTCGTCGCCAATGCGATCACGTTGCTCTTGCTCGCGCTTCGCATGATTCGTGAACGAAAGTTTCTGGCGACGAACGGCGGCGTGTTGCTTTTCATCGTCGTGGCAATGCTGTTCGTTCCTTCACAACTCGAAAGCACGACCCTCGGCGGATACCGTCCGCCTGCGACACCGCTCGCCATCCCCTCGACGTCACAACCCGCGCCGCGCGAGGGAGTTTGGACCAGGGCCGTCAACCAGATTCGCGATCGCCGCGGCGGGTTTCGCTTCTACACCGCGCAGGAGTCGAATATCGGCGAGGACGTTCAGTTCGATGGCCTCGCCGACATGGTGCGCTTTCTG
>DATJKO010000237.1:0-2238 GCA_035491355.1 Pyrinomonadaceae bacterium | reverse complement strand
CAAGACAAACAGGATCCGTATCGACGTGCCCGTGTTTATTCGCGAGAAGCCGGTCAGGCGTTCGAAGTCACCACAATTCGCTTTCGACTTCGAACCCGAGCCGGAGCCGCCGCCGATCGATTCGGCAACGAACAACATCATCGAGATCACTGCGCGCGACTATCAACTGCAAATGCAAGCCTACGCGCAGGCTGTGCGTGAGCTGATTCCGTCACTCGCGAGTAGTAAGATCCGCGTCACACTTCACTTCCTGGATCCCAACGTCGAGACGCATCTCTCCGACGACCTCCTCGACCCTGCGCGTTGTTCGCGTGCGATTGATGAGGCGATGATGCGCATCGTCACCTCCGGTAACCCCTCTCACTTCCCGGTAAAAACCGCACCACACTGTCGCATGTGCAACTTCCTCCGCGTCTGCACCGCAGGGCGCGAGTATTTGCGCTAAACGAAAACACGAATCTTCAAAACAGAATATTGCGCTCACGCCAGTCCACGGATAACATCCCCGGCCTATGGTCACAATCAAATCTTTCGACGGCGGCGAGTTCGACGCTTATCTCGCGCGGCCTGCGGGCGGCTATGGTCCAGGCATCGTCGTGCTCCAGGAGATCTTCGGCGTCAACGACGTCGTCCGCGGCGTCGCTGATTGGTACGCGGCACACGGCTTTGTCGCGCTCGCTCCCGATCTCTTCTGGCGTCAGCAACGCAATGTCGAGCTAACGGACAAAGGCGAGGATTGGAACAAGGCGATCGCTTTCTACCAGGGACTCGACGAAACGAAAGCAGTCGAAGATGCAGCGGCCGCACTCGATTTTCTTCGCAAGAGCGCGGCGTGCAGCGGACGCGCGGGCGCAGTCGGTTTCTGTCTCGGCGGCAATCTCGCGTACCTCTTGTCAGTGCGTTTCAAACCCGATTGCGCCGTCGGCTACTACGGCGTGAGCATCGAGAAAAGCCTCGGCGAAGCGACGAACCTCACGAGCCCGCTGATGCTGCACATCGCCGGCGATGACAAGTTTTGCCCGCCCGAAGCTCAACTCCAGATTCACAATACGCTCGACGGAAACCCACTGGTAACAATCCACGACTACCCCGGCCTCGACCACGCATTCGGCCGTCGTGGCGGCGAACACTACGACGCTGCCGCTGCCGAGCTCGCTAATCTGCGCAGTCTGGAATTCTTCGTCAACCATCTCGCCGGCGCTGGTCTCGCCACCGCGCAGCAAACTCTTTCGACGCGCTGGGACGATCACGTCAAATACGAGTTTGCAACGCGTAACACTGACGACACGATCGAAACGATGGTCGTCGATGCCTACGTCAATCACGTCCCGGTGATGACTGGCGGTGTCGGTCACGACGAGCTACGCGAGTTTTATTCAACGCGTTTCATTCCGCAGATGCCGCCCGACACGGCGATGACGCCGGTGTCGCGCACCATCGGTATCGATCGCGTCGTCGACGAGATGGTTTTCGAGTTTACGCACACGATCAAAATGGACTGGATGCTGCCGGGCATCGAACCGACCGGCAAACACGTCCGCGTCGCGCTCGTGGTGATCGTCCACTTCCGCGATGGCAAACTCGCCCACGAACACATCTACTGGGACCAGGCGTCTGTATTGGCCCAACTCGGATTGATCGACGCCACGAAGCTTCCGGTCGCCGGTATCGAGAGCGCCGAGAAAGTGCTCGATCCAAAACTCCCATCGAACGAGTTGATGAACCGGTGAACATTTTCCTTCCTTTGCGCCTTAGCGCCTTTGCGGGAGATAACATTCGGAGCTCACGTGTGCTGCGCACCCAACGGGCTCCCGCAAAGGCGCAAAGGCGCAAAGGAAGGAAAGAGGCAAAGGAGCCGAGAGAGTTCTGTAAATGAAAAACGACAAACGGAAAAAGGAAAATAACCCCGTTTCGCGTTTGCGTCGCGATCTCGGCACGCTCGAGTCGTATGCCACGCTGATCGGCATTCTGATCGGCGCCGGTATCTTTCAGGTGACGAGCCGGGCGTGGGCGCTGACCGGGCCCAGCGTGATTCTCGGTTACGCGGTATTGACACCGGCGATACTCGCGACCTCGATCCCGTACGCCGCGTATTTATCGACACCTCTCGGTCGCGAGCCGGGCGGCGAGTATCTGCACATCTCGCGCACGGTGAACGGCTATCGACTCGCGTACGTTGGCGCCTGGCTCAAGATCATTTCCTACATCGGCGCGGGCGCTTATCTCGCAGACGCAATG
>DATJKO010000236.1:0-8806 GCA_035491355.1 Pyrinomonadaceae bacterium | reverse complement strand
TACGCAACAATCCGAACGTCGCCCTCGAGATGCTCAGCGCTTTGACGGATCGACTCCGACGAACCGACGAACTGTTGCGCTCGCGAGTGTCGCGCAACGCCAACGAAGAAGAGAAAGCACGATTGACGCTTTCGGATCGCGCGGCCGATTTGATTGCCGAGTTTGGCGGCAGTTGGAAGTTTATCGGCGTGTCGATTGGGTTGATTATCTTCTGGATTATCTTCAACTCGTTTCTGCTCGTGCGCGGCTTCGATCCCGCTCCTTATCAGATGCTGAACCTCGCGCTGGCGATCATCGCGGGTATGCAGGCGCCGATCATCATGATGTCGCAGAACCGGCAGGGGGAGAAAGATCGTCTGCGCGCTGACCTCGATTATCAGGTCAATCTGAAAAACGAATTGTCGATTACGGAAGTGTTGCGGCGTCTTGACGTGCTCGAAAGCGAACGTCTGCCAAAGCTCGTGGACGATCTCAAAGTGGCGATCGAAAAGTAGAACCCGAATGATCAAAGCAATCTTCTTCGACTTCAATGGCGTCATCATCGACGACGAAACGATTCAAATGAAGGCTTACCAGCAGGTCCTGCGCGGGCATGACATCGAGCTGACCGAAGAATGGTACTTCGATGCGCTCGGGATGGACGATCGCACATTTGTGCGTGCGATGTTTGAGCGAGCGAAGAAGCCTTTGACTGATGCCGTGCTGGAGTCGGTGTTGGGTGAGAAGACCGACGCGCACCGAAAGGCGATCGAAGATCAGTTGCCGCTGTTTCCCGGCGTATTGACGCTTCTCAAAACTACAGCGCGCCACTTCTCGCTCGGGCTGGTTAGCATGGCGAACAAAGTTGAGGTCGGTTATGTGTTTGAGCGCGCGAACCTCACGCCGCTCTTTTCCGTCGTTGTCACTGCCGAAGATGCTTCCGCTTGCAAGCCGGATCCGATGTGTTACTCAACTGGTCTTGCAAAGCTGAATCAGCAACGACAAGTTGAGCGTTTGCTTCCGCTGTTGCCGGGCGAATGTCTGGCGATTGAGGACTCGCCACCGGGAATTCAGTCAGCGCGCACTGCTGGAATGCGGACGCTCGGAGTCACGAATACAGTTTCCGAACAGGCGTTGCGCGCCGCGGGCGCTGATGTCGTCACCGCCAGCCTCGCGGACTGGAATGCCGAGGCGGTGAAACTGGTTTATAGAGATTAGAGCTTAGTGCTTTGTTCTTAGTTCTTAGTGCTTTGTACTTTGTTCTTTGTACCCGTGCTATCAAACAAACAAAGCACTAAGCACTAAGCACAAAGCACAAAGCACAAAGTACAAAGTACAAAGCATAAAATAAGGTAACGAACGTGAGCTTCCTCGACATCCTTCATCTCGCACTGCGAAACCTGCGCCAGGCGAAACTGCGCGCGACGCTGACGACGATGGGCGTGATCGTCGGCGTGTCGGTGATCGTGACGATGGTGTCGTTTGGACTCGGCTTGCAAAGCAATATGCTCGAGCGGTTCAAGGCGCTCGACCTGTTCAACGAGATTCAGGTGTTCGGACAGGGGCTGAGCAATCTCGTGGGTGGAAATCGTGGACCACGCGACGAAGACGACAGAAGCACTCGTCGCGAACGAACGGCGACTCGCATTCTGGATGACGCAGGGATCAAGGAGATCGCCGCGATTCCCGGTGTCCTGTATGTCGAACCGAGTGTCGCCTTCGGCGCGTACGTGCGCACGAACGACAAGGTGCTCACGCAGACGGTGGGCGGAACGAATGTTCCGAACGAGTCGTCACGGTTTACGCATTTCGCTGCCGGGGGGATGATCTCGTCGCCGACCGCGGACGAAGCGGTGGTGACGGAACGGTTCATTCGCGACTTCGGTTTTGAGAAACCTGCCGACGCTGTAGGCAAGACACTTGAACTGCTCGCGCCGCCGAGTGACAACAACGAAGAGGAAGAAGAAGCGCCGAACTTTTTCGGCATACCATTGGACGATCCGGGTCTGGACGAGTCGAGTGCGGTTGAAGTGCGCAAGTTCAAGATCGCGGGCGTGCTGGGCGAGCTCAAGGAGGGAGCTGCGCAGGGCGGTCTTCGCGGAATGATGCCGGGTGCGAGAGTGTACGTGCCGCTTGATGTCGCGCATAAGTGGAATCTGAAGCATCGTGGGCCAATGACGCAGGTCGCGCTGGCGCTGGCGCGTGAACAGGGTCGGCTCGCTGAAGGTCAGGATGAAGGTTACGACGCGGCTGTCGTCCGCGTGACTGATCCGAAGCATTTGACGGAAGTGCGTTCGAAACTCACGGAACTGGGATTTGGAAGTTTTTCGATCGTTGACGAGTTGGATCAGATCAAGTTGGTGTTTTTGATCATCGACTCGGTGTTGGGACTGTTGGGCGGCATCTCGTTGCTGGTTGCGTCGTTTGGCATTGCGAACACGATGATCATGTCGATTCTCGAACGCACGCGTGAGATCGGAATCATGAAGGCGATCGGCGCCGAGGATCGGGAGATCAAGTTGATCTTCTTCGTTGAGGCGGCGGTTATCGGATTCTTCGGTGGAGTGCTCGGTGTGTTGCTGGCGTGGGGAATCGACGGACTCGCCAATCGTTTGGCTTATCGTTTCGTCCTGAAGCCACAGGGGGCTTCGTTTGTAGATTTCTTCTCAATCCCGCCTTACCTGTGGATCGGCGCGATCGTGTTTGCGTTGTTGGTGTCGGTCGCCGCCGCGCTCTATCCCGCTTCACGAGCGGCGCGCATCGATCCGGTTCGCGCGCTGCGCCACGATTAGCGACCTCAGGAAAACAAAACCACAAAGACACAAAGACAAACAGATTTGTGACTTGGTGTCTTCGTGGTGAATTAACTGGCGAGCGACGTGCCGCAGCGATTACAGAAACGTGCTGAGATGTCTTTCTGCGCAGCGCCGCATGATGGACACGAGCGGCCGACTTTTAAATTAGCGCCGCACGACGAACAGAAGTCCGAGCCCGCAACGTTCGCGGCGCCGCAGGTTCCGCAACGACCGGGCAACGGCGGCACATAACCGCCCGCTTTGCGCGAGATGTGATCTTCGATTATCTTCCACGCGTCTTCCGTAAGTCGGTATTGCCAGTACGCACCGAGTGCGGCCAGCGCCAACAGGGGCGCGAACACGATCGCGCCGACGGCAGCCACGGCCGCTTTGTCGAACCACTTTTGCATCCCGATTTCTACGCGCGTGCCGCCAGGCTCCGGTGTGACCTTGATCGTCAGCGCTGAAGAGAGACCGGTCAGATCTCGCAGGGTATTGGACTTGCGCGCTTGGATGATGCTGGTGGTTGAAACCTGGAATGTTTGCACTTCATATTCGCTGTCAAAGAGGTTTCGGAGTTCAGCGGTCAACTGAGAAACGTCGGCTTCTACGTTCGGGTAATATCGGCTATCCATCAATCGCGGCTTCCTTTCGATGCGGTCTCGCTCATCGTAAACGATACTAATATGAAACTTGTTCTAACTCTATCTCTCGCCCTGTGTCTTGTTGCCGGTGTGTTGCCGGCAACTCCCATTGCGGTCGCGCAAACCGCGCTTGACGGATTCAGCGCCCAGCGCGCGCAGACCCAACGTCGGTTGGAGGAACGGTTCCGGGCAGTGCCGGCGCCCCCGTCAGCGCGCGAGCACCTGCGCATCCTGACGCGCGAACCACATATCGCCGGAACTAAGGAAGACTACGACACGGCGGTCTACGTCCGCGATCAACTGCGGAGTTACGGGATCGCGGCCGAGTTGAAGGAATACGACGTTTGGCTCAACTACCCAAAATCGCCAGGCATCGTCGAACTGATGGCCTCGCGCCGTCAGCGACTGAGTATTCAGGAACCAGTCGTACCCGGCGATCCGAGCTCTTCGCATCCGAAGATCACACCACTCTTCAACGGCTACAGCGCGACGGGTGACGTGACGGCGCCGCTGGTCTATGCGAACTATGGTCTGCCAAATGACTACGACGACCTGAAGAAAGAAGGCGTCGACGTCAAAGGCAAGATCGTGGTTGTTCGCTACGGCAACTCGTTCCGCGGTGTGAAAGCGAAAGTTGCGGAGGATCACGGCGCCATCGGTTGCATCATCTACTCCGATCCTGCGGACGACGGTTACGTGCAGGGCGACATTTATCCGAAAGGTCCGTGGCGTCCAGGCGAGTCGGGCCAGCGTGGGTCGGTCCAATACCTTTTCGACTATCCAGGCGATCCGTTGACCCCCGGCCGTCCGGCGATTCCCGGCGTCGAGCGTTTGAAGCCGGAAGAGGCAACAGATCTGACGCGCATCCCGGTGCAGCCGATCTCGTACGACGCGGCGCGCGCGATCCTGTCGGTATTGAAAGGACCGGTTAGACCACGCGGATTCCAGGGCGGGTTGCCGTTCGCATATCACCTCGGCGGCACGAACGACGTGACGCTGCGTTTGAAAACCGACATGGATTACAAGATGCGCAAGATCTGGAACGTGATCGCGCGCATTGACGGCAACGAAGAAAAGGACCGTTGGGTAATTCTCGGCAACCATCGCGATGCGTGGGTGTTTGGCGCTGTCGATCCGAACAGCGGCACCTCGGCGATGCTGGAAGTGGGACGCGGCTTTGGTGAGTTGTTGAAGCAGGGCTGGAAACCACGCCGCACGATCATCCTTGGCAGTTGGGATGCGGAGGAGTACGGACTGATTGGATCGACCGAGTGGGCCGAAGAGATCGCGCCGGAATTGCGAGAGAAGGCTGTTGCTTATCTGAATCTCGACGCGGCAGTGTCTGGACCAAACTTCGGAGCTTCATCGGTGCCGTCGTTGTGGAAGGCGATTCGCGCAGCCACGGTTGACGTGAAAGATCCGAAGACGGGAAAGAGTGTGTATCAGCAGTGGCAGGACCGCGCGAACGAAGGGCGTTCTGAGGGTTCGCCAAAGTCCGAAGCGCGTATCGGTGCGCTCGGTTCCGGTTCTGATTACACGCCGTTTCTGCAACACCTCGGTATCGCGTCGACCGATATGGGTTTTGGCGGCGACTACGGTGTCTACCATTCGGCGTACGATTCGTTTCACTGGATGGACCAGTTTGGCGATCCTGGTTTTGTTTACCACGTTGCGGCGGCGCAGGTTTGGGGCACGCTCGCTTTGCGGTTGGTGGAAGCTGACGGGCTGCCGTTCGATTACGCGGATTACGCCAAACAGATTCGCGAGTACTTCACCGAGGCCGTTACTTTGGCTGGGCGACGCAATCTCGGAACTGCGTTCGACGAGAGGTCGATGAACGTAGCGATTGATAGTTTTGCGAACGAGGCGGAGCGGGTAAATAAGTTGCGTGAGGAAGCCGTCCGTGATTCCAATCGTGCAAAGCTGGCGCGGATCAACGATGCGTTCATGCAAACCGAGCGGCAGTTAATCGATCCGCGAGGACTGCGTGGTCGCGCGTGGTACAAGCATCAAATTTACGCACCGGGTTTTTATACTGGATACGCCGCGCAACCGCTGACCGACTTTCGTCAGGCGCTGGACGATCGCAACGGACCAATCGCGAAAGAGTCGCTGGAAAGAATTGTTGAGGCCATCAAGCGTGCGGCCACCACACTCAAGCTGGCGAGAGGGGATTGAACTTGGAACTTTGTACTTAGTACTTTGTACTTAGTATTTTGCTGGGCATTCGTGACACAGTCATAACAACAAAGAACAAAGAACCAAGCACAAAGAACAAAGCACAAACATCTCCACTCCCGTTACTTCTTCTCGTTCTTCTTCGCCTTCTTGTCGACTTCCGGCGGGAGCTTGTTTGCCGCATCGAGGATCGCCTTCGCGTATTCATTCAACGACTCAAGACTCGACACCTCAAATTCACTTTTAGCTTCAGATTTCAGCGGTGTGACTTGTTGCATTATGCTCGTGGTTGACGCCGCGAGCTTCCGCAGCGCTTTCGGAATCAGCGGATTGCGCTCATCGCGGGTGCTGACGTCGTCGATATTCGTAATCGCCTCATCGAGGATGCGCGCGATGTCGTCGACGAGTTCAAACCGCGAGCCCGACGGGAGTTCGCCCCACTTCTCCGCATCTTTCTTCAACTGTTTCGCATTCGCGGCGGCGGTGCCGTTGATGACGATGAGTCTGCGCTCAGCCGCCCTGATGAACACTTCGATTCGTTTGTCGAGAATCTGATTTTCCTTAACGAGATCGACCTCCTGCGGCGTGAGATGATCTCGTTTCTGTAAAGAATTTGCGTGGCTGGAGACGATCAGAAAAAGAACGAACGCAAGAACAGTCAGGGTGCGGCTCATCATGGTTGGTCACTTTTCGGAGTTGGAGTTGGGACCTCTTTCGGTTTTTCCTGCGGCTTATTTTTCTCCTCGCGGACGACGGTGTGGCCGTAGAAGGTGTTGAGCACTTCCGTACGCGCCGCGCGCGCAAACTCTTCCGTCTTCTTTATCCACACCGCGTACTCGAGCGGCGTCTCACGTCGCATCGTCGTCAAACGCGGAGCGTGCATACGGAGCGCGAGTTCAAGTCGTTTGCAAAGATCGCGGGTCTTGTTGCTGTCGCGTTTCAAGCTGCCGATGAAATCAAGGGAGTCCTGGATTAGGGCTTCGTAACTACCGACTTCAGCAGCGGCGCCGTCGTATTCGGTCTGCTTGGTGAGTTGTTCGGCATGCGTCAGGCGCGCGGCCGCGAGATCGACGGTCACGCGAATGCGCGCTTTCGAATCTGTCGCCTGGGCGATTTGAGCGCGCTCTTCTTTAGTAATGAGCTTGGGTGGCGGCGGCGCTGTCAGCGGAGTTGGTGATGGTTGAGGCGGCGCCTCCTGCGCGCTGACCGCGGGAGCGCAAACAAACGTGAGCATCAGCAGTCCGACGCCCCAAAGAATTGGCAATTGGAAATTTGCAATTGGCAATCTACTCACGGTTTGTTCTTCTTCGCACCCTCACCCAATTGGATCTGCCGTCGCAGAGACGGCAACCTTAACTTGACCTTGTCGATCTCGAGCTGATTGGTTTTCGTATCAGCCGTGGCCAGGAACTTCTCGTACGATGCGAGTGCTTCCGGATATTCTCCAAGATAATCGTGCGACGTGGCAATGAAATAATGAGCTACGGCGATGTCCGGTTTCGCTGACAGGATCCATTCGTATTCGGGAATCGCTTCGCTATACCGTTTCGATTCGTACAACGCCGTGGCGAGGTTTGCGCGAGCGGCGTAGTTTTGCGGATTCAGACGTACAACCTTTTGCAGGATTTGTGCGGCGTCGCCGAACCGGCGCGCCTGGACCAACGCAGATGCATATCCGATCGCATACTCCGGAGCTTCGGGTTGCAGCTCGGAAGCGCGCCGGTAGAAGTCGAGCGAGCGCGCCGGATCGTCCGTGCGATACGACGCACCAAGACGCCCGAGCAGTGCTGCGTTGCGCGGGTTCTTTGCGAGAAGTTTTTCGAGTGCTTTGCGCGCGACAGAGGGATCGTCGCTGTTCGCTGCTTCGATGTCTTCCGGCGTTCCGATCACTCCGCCTTTTCCGTCACCAGCCGGCTGCTGCACTTCAAGACCCGCAGACTTCGCGACTTCGGCTGCCTCTTCGTTCCGTCCTGCCTGCTGGAGCACGAAGGCGAGTCGTGACAGGATCGACTTCTCGCCGGGCTTTGCTTTTCCTGCCGCTCGCAGATCTGTAATTGCTGAATCGAAATTCTTCTCGTCGGTGAAAAGATCCGCGCGCTCGAGTAGTGCGGCGACATTTCCGGGCTCGTCCGTGATGATGCGATCGAGCGTCGATTTTGCGGCGGCGGTGTTTCCGTTCGCTCGTTCAGCGACTGCCAGCATGATCCACGCTGACGTGGGGGCCTCCGGAATTGCGGTGGCGCGCTTCGCGAGGTCCACTGCTTCTTTCGGATCGTTGCCGCGCAGGCGAATCTCCGCAAGCATGCGTAACGCGACGCCGTCGTTCGGATCGATCTTGAGTGCGGCGCGGAATGATTGTTCTGCTTCCGAGTTGCGCGTGCTTCGCATGAGTAACACGCCGAGTGCTGAATGCGGCAATGACCAGTTTTTCTTTTGCGCGATCGCCTGGCGGAAGGCGCTTTCAGCTTCCGTGAGTCGTCCCAGTGAAGCGAGTGCGTTGCCTCGTTGAAACTCTGCCTCGGGAAATTCAGGTTTGACTTTCAGTGCTTGTTCGTAGAATCCGAGCGCTTTCTCGAGGTCGCCGCGAGCGTGTGCACCTTGCCCGCGCTCGAAGAGTCTGACCGGATCGGCAGCACTGTCCCCAAAGGGATCGTCCTGTGCTGCGACGCGCGCAGTTGCACCCGCGAACAGCAGTCCGAAGTACAATGCACCCAGCCAGAATCTCGTCCAAATTGAGGTGTTCAGTAACGCCATTGAAGAACGATCCGGGGAGGTTTCGATGTTAGCACAACCGCTCGGTATTATGCAGAGATCGCCCATTGAGATGCTGGGAGATGCTGGTTGCTTTGCCATTGAGGCATGAGCTAACATGCCGGTCACCGAATACATGAGTGTAATTGCCAAGGAAGAACGACTGCGTGAGTTGTTTCGTACGCTTGAGTCAGTGATCGTCGCTTACTCCGGCGGGGTCGACAGCAGCTATGTTGCTTACGTCGCCAATGCTGAACTCGGATCGCGCGCAGTTTGCATTACCGGACAGTCAGCGAGTTTACCGGCTTACCAAAACGAGCAGATCGATCGCGTCGTCAAGGACTTTGGCTTTAGTCACGAGATCATAAGGACCGACGAGCTGGAACATCCCGGCTATCGCGCGAACAATAGCGACCGTTGCTACTTTTGCAAGGACGAGTTGTACGGCAAGCTGGAGTC
>DATJKO010000235.1:0-8205 GCA_035491355.1 Pyrinomonadaceae bacterium | reverse complement strand
AAGAACGACCTGCTGAGTAATTTCAATCCGGCTGTCGGTCTGGTCCAGGTCGGCACGCCAAGTCTTCCACGTCTCTACGATCGCGACTGGAACAACTTCTCGCCGCGGCTTGGCGTCGCCTGGAACGTCAATGGAAACTCCAAGACTGTCGTGCGCGCCGGTTGGGGTTTGTATTACGACGCGTTCTCGCAAGACTTCTTTGCCGGTCAACTTCCGTTCAATACCTTCAACCCCGGTCCCGCTTTCAATCCGGTTGGGCCATCTCCGGTCCTCTTTTCATTTTCGACCGAGCCCGTGATCCAAAGCGGCGTCCCGATCTTCACGGACTTTCTCGATTCCGACGTGTTCGCAGTCGATCCGCATCTGCGCACGCCGTACATCCAGAATTACAATCTCAATCTTCAACAGGAGTTGTTTAAGAACGGCGTGCTGGAAGTCGGGTACGTCGGTTCGACCGGCAAGAAGCTGTTTCGCTACCGCGACATCAACCAACCTCTGAACCCCAGCGTTTCCTCCGCTCGCCCGTTCGACAACGGACCGTTCGCGCCTTCCGGCGGAACGTTCTTTTATGTGAATCATCTCGAGACCACCGCGTTCTCAAATTACAACGCACTGCAAACGACTTTCACCGTGCGCGATCGTCGAGGCCTTTCCGCGCAGGTCAATTACACGTGGTCACACTCGCTCGATAACGCCTCAGACGGCCAGGACTACGTGGCGAACGCGACTCAACCCGACAACAGTCACTGCACCCGCTGCGAAAAAGCAAATTCGAACTTCGATAATCGCCATCGCTTTCTCGTCACTGCCAGTTACGCGCTACCCAATTTCTCACCATCGCATCCGCGTCTCGGTAAAGGATGGCAACTGAATGGCATTGTGACGATGCGCACCGGCAATCCGTTTCACCTGACGCTGTTTGACGACTACAACAACACCGGCGAGTTTTTCCCGCGACCAGATGTGATCGGCGATCCTTACGCCGGCACGAGCGCGCCCGATCGGTTCATCAACCTCGCCGCGTTCAAAGTGCCGTGTACGCTCGATCCCGCGGGCGACGGCAGCGCCGGTTCCTGCATTCCCGGCACATGGCATTTCGGTTCACTTGGTCGGAACGCTCTTCGTGGTCCGAGTTACCACAACGTCGACTTCTCGATCTTCAAAGACACCGACCTCACGGAGGGCTTGCGGCTACAACTGCGAGCTGAAGTCTTCAACATCTTCAATCATCCAAACTTTTCCAATCCGCTGCTGCCAAGCTTCGCCGCTGACATGACTTCGTCGATCGATCCCGTCACCGGACTCGGCACCGGTTTTCTGCCAATCACAGTTACGCCTGACGTCGGCATAGGTAACCCGTTCATGGGCGGCGGCGGTCCAAGAAACATTCAACTGGCAGTGAAGTTCATCTTCTAACCGGGTCCAAATCAGCGGAACTGGCACTCTCGCCCGGAGTGAAATGGGATGGATTGAATTTGAGGACTCGACGAACTCCGGCCAGAAGAACCTTTAGGGACAACTTATGAAAATCAGTATCCTCCTGCTGCTCGCCGTGATCACCTTTGCCTCCATCGCTGTTGCCCAGGACAAGAAAGACAAGATCGAGATTGGCGCTGTCGCGACCTCGTTGTCGCTCTTCCATCCGGACTTCCCGTTCGACGACACGCAAGGTGGCTTCGGCGGCCGGTTTACTTACAACTTTACGCCATGGATCGCCGCAGATGCGGAAGTCAACTTCTTCCCCCAAAAGCAATTCATTCTTACCGCCAATGGCAGTGCAACTCAGGTGCAAGCGGGCGTGAAGATTGGGAAGCGGTTCGACAAGGCCGGGATCTTTGCGAAGGTACGTCCGGGGTTTCTCAGCGTGAACAGCTTTGGAAACTTCGTCGCCGGTCCAAACAACGTGGCCGTCTTCAACATCGATCGGGAACAGTTCTTCTCACTCGATTACGGCGGTGTGCTGGAGTTGTATCCGTCCAAGCGAATGGTGGTTAGATTCGATGCCGGCGATACGATGGTTCGACATCCCGCTCAGTTTGGTCCGATCTCGATTTTCGATCCGTCGATTGAACTCAAACGTGCCGCCAAGTTCAAACACAATTTCCAATTCAGCTTCGGCGTTGGCTTTCGCCTGGGAGACTATCCTGACGCAGAGACCACGGCCGGCGCCTCAGGTGGCGCGCAAGAACGAACGCCACGATTTGAGGTTGGAGTGGTGTTCACGGAGCTATTTGTGAAACCACCCAGTCTTAACTTTTCTGTTAGCATTCCTCGCATTCACGCGGAGCCTGGTTTCGGCGGCAGGTTCAGTTTCAACCTGACTGACTATTTAGCGTTCGAAGCCGAGGGAAATTACTTCACGCGCCAGATGGGCTTTCCCGATGGTGGCCACATGTTTCAGGGACAGTTTGGCGCGAAGATTGGGAAGAGGTTCGATCGGGTGGGTGTGTTCGGCAAAGCCCGCCCGGGATTTGTGGGATTCACTGAAGTCTTTGCATTTCCTTTTGGTGGCCAACTCCCTGCCGTCCTACCCACCGAAACGAAATACTACCCCTCATTCGATGCTGGCGGAGTCGTGGAGTTTTATATCTCGCCCCGCTGGATGGCCCGATTCGACGCCGGCGACACCCTGATTCGTTATGGCGATCTCAACATAAACGGGTTTGTCTTTCGACCACACGAAACGGTCCATAATCTCCAACTCTCCTCCGGCATTGGTTTTCGTTTCTAGTCAAGAGCGTTAGCCAACAGCACACTCGAACTGTTTTCCTTTGCGCCTTTGCGCCTTTGCGGGAACCTGCTGCTGCGAAGGTTGGAACTCCCGCAAAGGCGCAAAGACACAAAAAGAAGAAAGGCCCGGCGTGGATCTAAACGCCGAGCCTTTTATCATAAGAGTTGGTTAAAGCTCTCAGAATGAAAACTTCAACTGGTAACGAATCACGCGTCCGCCACCGTCCGAAAACTCCGGATGGAGAAACTGACCGGCTGCTGACGTGAACACGTTAGCCGGAACACCGGTGGTGAGCGGTGCAAACGGGCTGACGCTCTGTGTCCCGTACTGCGGATGATTGAAAAGGTTGTAGAACTCCGCTCTCAATTCAACGAACTTCGCTTCCCCAACGTTGACTCGCTTGAGGAGATTCAAGTTCCAGTTGTTCTGACCAGGAGTGCGCAGCGTGTTGCGGCCAAGAGTACCGCGCCGTCCGGTGCCCGCGAGCAGTCCGATGTACTGTGCATTCGCCGGATTGATACATGCGCTACCCGCATCAGGATTCGTGTAGAAGGTTGCGCCAACCGCCACGCTGCACGGATTGACTGTCGCCGTAGCAATTGCCGGTACCGCACGAACGCCGGTCTGACCGTTCGGATTGAAGTCCGGACGATCGAGATTTCCGCCAATCGAGTCAGCATCCTGACCATTGATGACCGTAAGCGGAACTCCAGTTTCAAATGTCGTCACACCTGAGACTTGGAAACCTCCCAGCAGATGCCCGACAAATCCCTGCTGGTTTCTCATGAACGGAAGCTCGTAGACGTAAGTCAGCGAGAACCGGTGTGTGCGATCGAAGAACGACACCGCACGCTCCAGTCCCTGACCGCCGAAGATAGATGGGAACGACGACTGTTGCGGCAGGTTAGTATCCGCCACACCAAAGACCTCGCTGCCGTTGTCCATCAGCTTGGACCACGTGTAAGCCGAGCTCAGTGAGAACCCGTTGGTGAAGCGACGCGTCACCAACAACTGGCCCGAGTGATAATTCGACGAACCGCCGTTCGTACGAATCAGTCGCGAACCTTGCAGGTTGTCGAGTCTGCCCGAGATCAAACAGCCGGTGGTATTGGGAGTGCACGTCGTCGAGCCCGTGAATCCAGCCGGCGTGATGCGCTGAATTCCCGGATGGAACGGACCCGCTACGGCCGGCACACTGGGATTGAAGTCTTCATTGACGTAGAGCTTCGTTCCCTTCGAGCCGACGTAAGACACATCGAGCACCAGGTTTCCGGGCAACTCTCGCTGGAAGCCCGCCGACCATCGCTGATAGTACGGATTGACGAGGTTCGCAACGACGAGCGTCTGCGAATCGAGTGGTGACAATGGCCGCGCCGTTAGCGGCAAGGCACCCGTAACGTTCGACAGGCCACGTGGCAAGGTGGCGGTGATCGCCGATGGCACTGCTGTCGCGACGACGTTGGGAGAAGAAGTCGCGGCATTCGAGGCGATGTTGTTGAAGAACGAATCGTAACCAAGCTGGTAACCCATGCGGATCACCATCTGCCGGTTACCAAAAATCCGGCCCAACAATCCACCCTCGAACGCAGGTGAATAGGCCAGACCGAATGTCGGTGCGAAGTTGTTGTTGTCGTTCGCGACTTCATTCGGCTGACTGTATGGACCAGCAAACGTTACGGGATTTACGTTGAACAATCCGGTAAACGCTGCGGTCTGCAGAGTGTTGATTGCGTTGCCGAAGTTTTCGTAACGCAGGCCGAGTGTGAGCGTCGTCGAGTCAGAGACGTGCCAACGGTCCTGTGCGAAGTACGCCTGGCGGAACAAGAACGGATAGTACCTTGGACTGCCGAAGTCGCGCTGCGTGCCACCACCGGATCCGGCAAAGTTGTCGATGTAGTTACCGAGCGCGGTAAAACCGCCACCCGAACGGTAGGTCAAGAGACCACGTTCGACGATCGGCGCGAACTGTCGCGATCGCTGTTGGAGTAAATCCAGACCAAAACGGAAGGTGTGATTTCCGCGGATGTGAGTAACCGTGTCCTGGAACACGTAGTTATTTGCAACACGACCCTGCGGCAGGTTCGTGGCCACACCAAACTGACTCAGCGTCGAGATATCGAAACGAGGCAGCACAAGTCCGAGTGGATCGTCGGGGTTAAGCGGAAAGTCGATCAGAATGCGGTTGTAAGCAAGCCGCGCTTCGTTGGTCCAACGTGGTGAGAAGATGTGCGTTTCGGTGAGGAGCAGATTCTGATACGTGTTGTTGTTCGCGGTCCCCCAGCCGGGGAACGTGATGCCGCCGCCTAACGGATCCTTTTGATCGTCAAACAGGTAACGAACTGAGAATTGATCGTTCTCGCCGATCTTGTGATCCACGCGGAACTGGGCCTGACGCTCGCGATACGTTTGCGGCACGAAGAGTGAACCCGTACCAAACTGAATGTTGCACGGCGCCGGACAACCAGGACGGGCGCCGATGTCAATGTTCTGAAAATTCGACTCGCCAATCACCTGCCGCGTGACGTCCATCAGAAGATCGACTCGCGGATTGACGCCGGGCGCGAAAAGGCTGCGCAACTGGTTACGACCCGTTTCGGTAAGAACAGTCCTCGTCGCCTGGGCTGAAGCACTGCGAAACTGTTCCTGCCACGCCGCGAAGAAGAATGTTCGTTGGCGGCCGTCGTACGTCCACATCGGTTTGCCTTCGCCGAAATGCGGGAACAGCAATGGACCACCGAGGGTCCCGGCGTAATACTGTTCGGTGCCGCGTGGCGGGTGACCGCGTTGACGAATTGCGGCTGAGAGTGACTGTGTGTTGGTGATTGCATCGTCGTGAGTGCTGTCCAACAAGTAGGCCACACTGCCGTGAAAATCGTCGGTGCCTGACTTCGTGATCGTGTTCACGACGGCGCCGCCTGCGCGACCAAACTCCGCATCGTAGTTCGAAGTCTGCACGGAAACTTCCTGCACCGCGTCGGGGTTGGTGATCTGGAAAGCCTGACCAGCGACTGAAATATCGTTGTTCTCAGTGCCATCGATCAGGAAGTTATTCGACCGGCCGCGCGAGCCGTTCACGGAAAACGTGCCCACACCAAAACCGAAGCGATTCGTTGAAACTCCGGGCAGCGTCAGTGCGAGAGCGACAGGATTGCGACCCGCAACCGGCAGCTCGGTGATCCTGATTTTGTCGATGTTGCCCCCGCGTACAGGCGCTTCGTTTTGCAGTAACTGACCCGCATCGGCGGCGACGTTGACCGTCTCGATCTGTCCTGCCGGGGCCATCTGCGACGGCACATCGGAAGTTTGATTTGCTCTCACTTCAATGCCGGTGTTCACGACTTCACCGAACCCGGTTGCCGTAACCTTCACGGAATACGTTCCCGGATCGACGGCTTCGAATCGATAAAGTCCTTCACTGTTGCTGGTCGTAGTGCGGGTTAGTTTCGTTGCGTCGCTGGTCAGCGTGACTGCTGCGCCGGCGATCACTGCGCCGTTTGGATCCGTGACGGTTCCACTAACGGTGCCGCGACTAGTTTGACCTAAGACAATGGTTGATAGAGTGATCATGACGATCACCGTAAGGAGCGCTCGAAAAGTCATTACTTCCTCCTTGGAAACAGAGTTGAGCGGACGCGGTACAATTTTTCGTATGACGGTGCGAACCAGAGCTTGAACCAGGCGATTCGGTAGTGCGTGCCTAATCACTGTTTATGCAATGGCCATTCCGATTTTTGTGTACGGACTACGATCGCCTCAACTTCATCTGTCTGTTCGTTGGAGTGAGTGAGTGGTCGACGAATCGATCGACTTCGATTCAGAAACTTGGAAAGAATCTTTTTGATCTTGGATTGTTCGCTAGAATTTTAAGTTCGTGATGATGAGTGAGGACGAACTTGATCGTACAAAATATTGTATTTTCGCGAGCGTGAGTGTTCTTAAGTCCGATAGATGCGCTCTTCGACCACCGCTACTGCGCGCCCGATCTCACCGGTAACAACCGGTTCGCGGTTCTCCAACACAGCCCGCGCGAAGTCTTCAATCAACGGCTGATGAATGTTGTTTGCGTTCGCATGCTGTTCGATCCGTTCGCCGTCTGAGCTTACGACACGCATGGTTCCCTCGTTCAATACCGGAATGTGGATCGAACCTTCAGAAAAGAAGATCGCGAGTGTGTCCTGCGGCTCTCGCGCTGCATGAGCAACGGTTAAGGCGCCGCACGTTCCTCGGTCAAACTGAAACACCGCCGTGGCCACGTCTTCGACTTCACGATCGAACAAGGTGTTGGCCAACGTCGCTTTCACGTCGCAGATTTCGCCGAACACGTCGAGCAGCACTTCGATGCGGTGGCAGCCGAAGTCGAACATTGGACCACCGCCTGAGAGTTCCTGCTCGATCAGCCACGAACGTGGATTCGACGGCGCCGGATCGAACCATTCAAACGCGTTGACTTGGACGACGATCGGCACACCGAGTTCTCCGGATTCGACGAGTTCCTTTATCCGGCGCACCACGGGATAGAAGTGGCGGTAGTAAGCAACGCCGAGCTTGACGTTGTTTGTGCGACACGCGTCGATCATGCGATCGCACTCCGCGACGGTAAGGGCCATCGGCTTTTCACACAACACGTGTTTGCCCGCGTTCGCCGCCGCGATGGTTTGTTCGGCGTGTAAGTGGACCGGCGTCGCGACATAAACCGCATCGATCTCGTGGTCCTCTAGTAACTCGCGCCAGTCTGCGTACCACCGTTGCGCGCGGAATTCGCGGGCAAACGCCTCCGCCAGTTCCGCCTTTGCTCTGCTGACAGCTTTGAGCTCGCATAGCGGAGAGTCGCGCAACGCAGGAGCGACGCGTTTTCGCGAAATGTCACCGCAACCGATCAGTCCCCAGTTCATTTTGTCTCCAGCACGATTACTGTTGCGATTGGATCAACGGCTTGAGGCGCGAGCTGAACACTGACGCCCCGGTTGCTTGTGCTGAACTTCAGCGACGGCCCTGGGTTTGCCAGCAAGTACGCGCGCGTTACCGTTTTATCCATAGACGGAACCTGAAGCGTTCCATCCGCCGGCCAATCAAACACGTGCAAATAAACACGTCCCGGCTTACTCGTCGCACGGCCAAACTCGAGCTGCTTTGTAAACGGACTCGCACTCGTTCCATAGATCGACTCGCCATTCACCTTCATCCATTTACCCATCGCGGCGAGTCGCTCAACACTCGCCGCCGGAATCAAACCCTCCGCGGTTGGACCAACGTTCAATAGGTAGTTTCCGCCTTTAGAAGCGATATCGATCAAGTTGCGAACGAGTTCTTGCGGCGACTTCCACTTGTCGTCATACGACTTGAATCCCCACGTCGTGTTCATCGTCATGCAACTCTCCCAGTCGACCCCGGGCAGACCATTCGCGGGAATCTCTTGTTCGGGCGTGCCAAAATCGCCGGCGTACTCCTGGTCCGTCTTGTTCATCCCCTGCATA
>DATJKO010000234.1:0-2666 GCA_035491355.1 Pyrinomonadaceae bacterium | reverse complement strand
GGTTACACCACTGTCACCGGCAGCGACCGCAGCACTCCGGTCAGCATTCTTCGCGCGAACGGAACTCGATACCAGCAGCTCACCTTCGCAGGCACCGGCAATCTCGAACAGAACCAGCACGAACTTTCGGTGTTCGTGCAGAACAAGTGGATCGTGAACCCGCGCTTCGCGCTGGATCTCGGACTACGTTACGACCGCGACGTGCTCGGCGAAGAAAACAACTTCGCTCCGCGTCTCGGCGTGGTCCTTGTTCCCACCGCTAACGGTCGCACCGTCGTCCGCGGCGGCGTTGGTCTGTTCTACGACAAGATCCCGCTCAGTGTCGGCTCGTTCGACCAGTACCAGGACTTTGTCGTTACTACTTTCGCGAACAACGGCACGACGATCGTCGATGGCCCACGCCCGTTCCTGAATAGCCCGCCTTCCAATCTGAAGAACCCGTACAGTCTCGCGTGGAACGCGCAGGTCGATCACGAGTTGAATCAACGACTGCTGCTCCGGCTCGGTTACGAAGAGCGCAGCACCCGCCGCGATTTCGTCCTCGAGCCTGTCGCGGACGCTGCGACATTGAACACTGGTAGGCTGTTGCTGCTAAACTCTGGGCGGTCACGTTATCGAGAGTTCCAGGCCGTCGCCCGCTTCCATTTTCAGGAGGGTCGCAACATCTTCCTGTCGTACGTGCGTTCACAGGCGCGCGGCAACCTGAACGACTTCAACCACTACTTCGGCAATCTGAAACAAGCGGTCATTCGTCCGGACGAGTACGCGAGACAACCTTTCGATGCTCCCAACCGGATGCTCTTCTGGGGTGAGTTCGCTTTGCCGCGGAACATCGTGGTAACTCCGGTGGTCGACTGGCGCAGCGGGTTTCCCTTCTCTTTGGTGAACGAGCAGCAGGACTTCGTCGGGCCACGCAACGAAGGGGGACGCTTCCCTTCGCTGATGACGTTCGACGTGCTCGTCACGAAAGGACTCTCGATTCCGTTTCGCGGCAAGCGGTACCGCGGGCGCGCCGGTATCACGATCTTCAACATCACGAACCACTGGAACCCGCGTGACGTGCAGAACAACATCGACAGCCGGCAGTTCGGCACATTCTTCAACAGTCCCGGACTAAGCGTGCGGCTGAAGTTTGAATTCGTGAAATACTGAGTTACGTTGCACAGAAGTACCTTCGCGGAAAAGAAGTCTCCCGCAAAAGACGCCAAGGCGCAAAGAAATCCTTTTGAAACGCAGCAGCGCTTTGCGCCTTTGCGTCTTTGCGGGACAAAAAAGGTCCAACCAGGAAGTCTTTTGTGAAAGGCTGAGGACAGTTGAACATGAAATCATTCCTGATTCTGCTGCTGTGGTGCACACCGATAGCAGCACAAGTCAAAACTCTGCCCAGCGAAACGCCGGATAAAGTCGCGCCGACGAATGCCGGTTTCAACTACGTCCGGCGTAACGCGATGATTCCGATGCGCGACGGCGTGAAGTTGCACACCGTCATACTCGTGCCGAAGGGCGCGCGCAACGCACCGATACTTCTCACGCGTACGCCGTACGACGCGAACGGCTTGACCAGTCACACCAACAGCTCGGATCTCGCGTCAGTCCTGCAGGGTTACGACAACGCGACCGACGTGATCGTCGAAGGCGGTTACATTCGCGTGGTCCAGGATATCCGCGGCAAGTACGGCTCCGAAGGCGACTACGTGATGAACCGGCCGGTTCGCGGTCCACAGAACCCGACGAATGTCGATCACCCGACCGACACCTACGACACGATCGACTGGCTGGTGAAGAACGTTCCCGAGAGCAACGGCCGCGTCGGCATCCTCGGCATTTCGTACGACGGTTTCCTCCCGCTGATGGCGCTGATCAATCCGCATCCGGCGCTGAAAGTGTCCATACCTATGAACCCGATGGTCGATGGTTGGATGGGCGACGACTGGTTTCACTATGGCGCGTTTCGCCAGCAGGGCATGAGTTACATCTACGATCAGGAGTTGACGCGCGGTAATGAAGTCACCTGGTGGGCCAGCCACTTCGACGACTACGACATGTTTATGGAAGCCGGATCGGCAGGCGAACTCGGACGCCGCCGCGGACTCGAGCAGGTCGGTTTCTGGCGCAAGATCCTCGAGCATCCCGCCTACGACGCGTACTGGCGCGATCAAGCGGTCGACAAAATCCTCGCCACGCAGCCGCTGAAAGTTCCGGTGATGCTGGTCCACAGTCTGTGGGACCAGGAAGACATCTACGGCGACATCGCGGTCTACAAAGCGATCGAACCGAAAGACACAGGAAACGACAAAGTGTTTCTAGTGCTTGGTCCGTGGCATCACGGGCAGATGATCAGAGACGGCAGCTCGCTCGGCGCAATCAAGTTCGACAGCGACACTTCGTTGACGTTTCGTCGTGACATCCTGCGGCCGTTTCTCGATTACTACCTGAAAGAGGGAGCACCGAAGCCTGACGTCTCGCCCGTCACCGCTTTTGAAACCGGAACGAATCGATGGCTACGGCTTACGCGATGGCCGTCCGGCTGCGAGGGCGGTTGCTTTATCAAACCAACACCGCTGTTTCTCAACTCGAGTTTGAAAGCGAGCTTTACGTCAGAATTCAAGGAACCGGGTTACGCGGAATACGTGTCAGATCCTGCGAAGCCGGTGCCGTTTCGCGCT
>DATJKO010000233.1:0-3646 GCA_035491355.1 Pyrinomonadaceae bacterium | reverse complement strand
TTCGTCGGTGAAGCCTTCATTCGAGATCAGCCAGATCTGGTAACGACTGAAACCGAGATTCTCGGCCAGTCTGTCGAACCGCTCGCACCAGGCGCTGGCCATGTCAAGATCGACTTCGAGTTTCGATTCGATGTCGGCGGTCAGCCAGACGACTTCCTGCGCGTCTGCATACGAACCGTCTTCGAATGTGTGTGCGACGAGACAGCGATCGTCATCAGTGAGCTGCCGGATGTCGCTGTTGAAAGCGGCGCACGTAGCCAGGTGCACCGTCTGTGGGAGCTTGAACAAATCCGCCTCGGCGTCGAGACCCGCCGCAATGGTGTCACTTTCGTCGCCCTTGTACTTGCGATTGAAAGTCGCATAGTCGAAAAGGACCGACGGTACGCGTTGGCAGTTGAAACGCGTGATAAGTTCGCGCAACCCGCCGCCGGCAATCTGTCGGTAATGTCGCGCCATCGTGTGAGGTGCGCGTTTCAAAGAATCGGCGAGGGCGTCGGCGACGATTAGAGCACGAGGATCGTTGAGCACGTCTAGACGGTAACGTACCTTCAGATAATCCTTCCATGCCTGTGGCCCACTTCCGGCTTCCACGATGCCCTGGTTCCAATTCACAAACTCCTGCACGTGCAGTCGGTGCAATATCTCGTGAAGCTCACCTGGAGTGACGTGCAGACGTTTGCGCCAAACTTCGAACGTTGAAACTGGATCCTCGCCCGCTGCTGCTTCCCACAGCACTCGGACGAGTAGGTGACGCGTGTCGAGACGTGGCGCGATCTCTTCGAGGAGTTCCGTGAAGTGACGATGAAGATGTCCGCCCAGTATTTCGTCTACGTAGAGTCGCTCGCAATCGAGATACGAAGTCAACGACACGTTCTTTTCGCGTGCAGCTTGAAGAAAGATGCTGATGAAAAACGGATTGCCGGCAAATTGCTGGACCATCAGGTCTCTTGCCGCTTCAGTGATCGAAACGTGTTGCCGGCGTGCGACGTGTTCGACGAGCAATGCTGCTTCCTCGACGTCGAGTTGTTGCAGTCGCAGGATGTCGAGCAACTCAAAGTTACACTTCGCTTCGTGGGCCGCGGCGAGAATTTGACGTCGCAGGCCGGCGAGTACGAAAGTGAAGCCTCCTCGTCCAAACACCCGCAGCAGTTCTGTTCCCAACATGACGACGCCGTTCAAGTACTCGGCGAGTTGAGAACCATCGAGCATGATGAGCGGGCGCCCGCGTCCTGCTGGTATTCGTTGCGGCGCACCAAGACAGAAGCGCACGAGTGCTTTATCGTCGTTGCTGAAGCGAAGTCGTGTGTACGACTTGACGAGTTGCTCGATCCACTCGATGTCCGCGGGAGGTGCAAGTTCCACCAGGTCCTGCAACGTCAAGGTTGAGTGCGAGACGAAAGGTTCGTCGCGGCGGAACGCGATGTACTGCTGAAGAAACGTGTTGAGAAACTCGATCGCAGCGCTGACGGCGGTTGTTTCGTTGCGCGTGAACGCAAAGTAGATCGGAATGACTTCCGTCCGGTTGTTGAAGATCTGATCGTAGGCCTGGCGGAGCAGTTCCGAAACGCCGGCAGAAGGCTCCATCAGCAGCAACAGTCCGCGACCTTCGTTCGCAGGTCCAGAATGGGCCATGACGCGGTTCAATTCCTCGCCGCGGCCGACGAAGTCGTACTGCGTCACACGGCCAAGAATGCGCCGAAAGTTTTCGCTGGAGCTGCGCTTATTCATTTACCCTGCTGGTAACTCCCGGAGTCGTCCAGGTAAAACTCGACGCGATCTTTGCCGAGGCTCTTCGCCTGGTACAGTGCACGATCGGCGGCGGCGATTATCGTTTCCGAATTGTTAACTATCGCCGAGAACGTCGAAACGCCAACGCTGATCGTCACCCGACCGAGGGGCTGCGTTTTACCGTGCGGATAATGCGTGCCGTTGACGCGCTGTCTGATGCGCTCGGCGATCGTGCCTGCCTCCGGCATTGCGGTTTGCGGTAACAGAATGCAGAACTCCTCCCCGCCGTAACGCGACGCGACGTCTGCTGAGCGAAGAGCGGCTTTCAAACAGTGCGCGGTGATCTGGATGGCGAGATCGCCGGCCTGGTGACCGTTCTTGTCGTTGTAAGCTTTGAAGTCGTCGATGTCGATCATCAAAAAGCTCATCGGAAAGTCGTAGCGCTTCGACCGGTTCAACTCCTCCGACAGACGCTCTTCGAGGTAACGACGGTTCGGCATGCCGGTGAGCGAATCAGTGATCGACATCAGTTGAAACTCGGTGGCCCGCTCCTGCCATTCAGCGCGTTCCAGTGCGACAGCCATCTGTGGTCCGATGATCTCGAGCAGACTCAGATCGATCTCACTGAACTGACGGCCGCCGGTTTTGTCTGTGACGTTGAGTACGCCGACTTTGCGGCCGCCGATTATGATGGGATAGCTGATGAACGAGTCTGTTTTGTAGGAACGTTCAGGAGGCGCTGGGCGGCGGCCCGAGCTGCGCAGATCTCTGACGATCAGCGGCTTGCCGGTGTTCATTACCTCACCGGAAACTCCTTCGCCTACTCGTATTGGACCAACCAGCGCCGGATCGGTTGCGAGTCCGCTCGCGGATTTGAGAATCAGCTCGTTTGACTCTTCTTTCAACAGGAGTAACGAGGCCCGTTCCGACTCAAAGAGCTCTTTCGAGTTGGCGACGATCGAGTCGTAAGTGTGCGCCGGATCGGGACCGCTGATGCGTTCCAGGAAGTGTTGCAGCGAATCGGCGAAGCGCGAACGATACTCGAGCTCGTTGCGCAGGCGCTGAAGTTCCTGTTCGAGATCGGGTTGGGCCTTTTCTTCCGGCCGTGGTTTTTCTTTCGCCGGCGGCGATGTGGTTAACGCAGATCCGTTTGAGCTTGCCGTGTGGAAGCGGCGTGCAGCCTTATCGACGCGCTCGGACAGTTCATTCAGCCGTTGTGGCTCAGCGAAGAGAATGTTTGAAAAGACTTGTTCGTCGGTGGCGAGGCTTTGCAGGTCACCGTTGCGAAAGCGCTCCATCAAGCGTTGATAGTCCGCGCTCTTCACGAAGGCGCGTCCACCAATCACCGCGAGCTTTCGTTTGCCGCTACTGATTTCGACCGGCTTGGCGAAGCATTGAAGTCCCGCGTGACACTCGTACTCGATCGTTTCACCTGCTTTGGTGGCGCGTGCGTGGGCGCTGCCGCAGTACGGATCGCAGAGTGTGGCGTACTCCGGCGAAGTCTGAAAAGTGTGGCAGATCGAGTTGTTGTTTGAGATTGCGACTGCGGGAGGTTGGTGCCCATCGACGAGAAGAACCGCCAGGCCACACGCATCGGCAATGCCGTCCTGGACCTCCGTCCAGGCGGGCGGAGCGTCCTCGCGGTGTTCCTGAGGATTCAGGGCAATGGGGGACCGTTTTGGCATCTATCTCGGGGCACCTTGTTAAGGCTGCGGACTTTCAGCGTTCCGGACGAGGCACATCCGTTCGGCGCAACCGTTACAAGTATAGATTTCAAATCTGTGACCTACAACGACTTAGCTAGCCGGTCACGAAGAGCTGATTACCCCAACATCCGCACACGAGGAGCTCACCTTACTGCTAAATGTTTAATAGGGATGGGATTTCGGGGCACAGGTGGGATTTTGCGGGGCTAATC
>DATJKO010000232.1:0-6287 GCA_035491355.1 Pyrinomonadaceae bacterium | reverse complement strand
CGGATCGTTGCCGTGGTCGGCAGTTAAAATCAGAAGATCATCGACGTTCATGGCCTGGAAAATTTCGGGCAGACGTGAATCAAAATGTTCCAGGGCCCTGGCGTAGCCTTCAACATCACGCCGGTGCCCGTAAAGCATATCGAAATCAACCAGATTAGAGAATATTAAACCTTTAGTTTCGTCAGTCAGGGCCTTGATCGTGACATTAATGACTTGCTCGTTATTTTTTGCGGTCAGGTCCTGGGTCACCCCCATTGAATCATAGATCGAAGCTATTTTGCCGATGCAGACAACGTCTAATCCGTTATCTTTCAAAAGCGGTAAAAGATTATCGGAGGGAGGGGGAACCGCATAGTCGTGCCGGTTTTCGGTACGTTTGAAATCATTGGCATTGGTTCCCAAAAACGGGCGAGCGATCACACGGCCGACTTTATCTTCGCCATCCAGAATTTCGCGGGCAATATGACAAATTTCATATAATCTTTCAATCGGAATGATTTCTTCGTGAGCGGCAATTTGAAAAACTGAATCGGCCGAAGTATAAACAATGGGTTTGCCCGTTTTAAGATGTTCTTCGCCTAATTGCTTGATGATTTCGGTTCCCGAAGCCGGAATGTTTCCGAGGACGCCGGGCACGCCGGTCTCACTGATGAAGCGATCGAGAATCGCTTTGGGAAAGCCGTCGGGGTAGGTGGGGAAAGCTTGCTTCAACACGATGCCGGCCATTTCCCAGTGGCCCGTGGTTGTGTCTTTGCCGTTTGAGCGCAAGGCACAGCGGCCGTACGACCCAAGTGGATGCTCGAGTGGGGGCAGATCGCGCAAAGGTCTGATGTTGCCGAGACCGAAGCGCTGAAGGTTGGGAAGTTGGACCGTGCGTGATTCGAGAATGTGGCCGAACGTGTCGGATCCGGCGTCGCCCCACTCGGGAGCATCAGGCATCGCGCCGATCCCGGCGCCATCAAGAACGATTAATACGACGCGGTGGAATGGGGAAACGGGTGGCATTAGGTTTTGTGCTTGTTCTTTGTACTTTGTACTTTGTGCTTTGTACTTGGTGCTTTGTACTTGGCGCTTGGTCTCGGTACTCACAAACAAAGTGCAAAGAACCAAGTTCAAAGTACCAAGTTCAAAGTTCAAAGCACCAAGTTCAAAGCTCCCCACTTTTACTTCGGCGCGTAATAACCATCGCGAGCTCGTATCTCAGTTTTATCTTTCACGCCGCGCACTTCCAGCTTGATCGCCCGATACTTACCGTCGCGCGCTTTGTTGGTTGGATAGTAGCCGAGACTGTAGAGCGTGCCGATGTCAGCCGCCACGCGGGCGAAGGCGGCGCGTGCATCCGGCAGCGTCGCCGCGACAAAACTGCGTCCGCCGGATCCTTTCGCGAGATCGTTCATCTCGCGGCGGGCGAGATTGTAGAGCTCGCGGCTGATCGACATTCTTTCAAACGGGCCCATCTGGCAAAACCCGTTAAAGTTTTCTGCCTTCGCAGACGGAAAGAAGATGCGTCGATAGCGTTCGATCTGTCGTTGCGACAGCGTGAGCTGACCATCGTCGCGACAGTCTTTCATCAACCGATCTTCGACGAAGTCTTCCGTGTTGACCTGAATGAAATAACAGGCGATGCCGGCACGCGAGAGTTTCATCTTGGCGGTGGCGAAATCGGAGTTGCTCGCGGAATCGACGCCGTCAGTCAACGCGACGACGGCGCGACGTCCACGAACTTCTTCACGCGGCGCGTCGCGAAAGATGCTGTCGGCAACGCGTTCGAGTGCGTCGTAATAAGGCGTGCCGTTGCTGGCGCCGAGGTTTTCAATCGCCGTTCGCAGGGCGTCGCGGTCGCTCGTCAGCGGTGTCAGGACTTCGACTGTCGCTACCGGCTCCGCGACTGTTTGCGCGGTATTGAACGCGACAATGCCGACGCGATCGCCAGGACGAAGAGCTTCGATGAAGCTGTTGGCGGCGGAACGAATCAGTGCGACGTCTTCGCGAGTCGATCCGGAAGTGTCAAGTAGGAGTGCGATTTCGAAAGGAGTTTCGGTGGTGCCGAAGTTGGTGATCGTTTGTACCTGGCCATCTTCGACTAGTCGAAAGTTGTCGGGCTTGAGGCCGGAAATCGGCCGGCCGGTGCTGTCCGTTACGACTGCCGGGACTGACACGAGTTGTGTCTCGACCCTGACGACGTCGCCTTCATCGACTTCGTCGCCTGCGTTGGGTGTATCAGGCTTCTTTGGGTCCTGTGTTTGTTCACCGCCGACGCGCCGTGGACGCTGTGTCTGTTGGTTCGGCGCCTGTTGCGCGTGCGGGTGATTACTCGCGAACCAGACGACGCACATGAGACTGAGAGCGGTTAAAAGAATGATCCGCCTGAGCAAACGACGACGACGTTTCATAAGTCTTGACATGATGACAATTCCGGTTGGGCTCTCGTGCAAAGAATATAAACCTTGTTCGTGGCAAGTGTAAAACACGGATTTTATTAATGAATGCCTGCTTGACACTCATCTGTGCTTCTCTTAGCATGACGACTCGCTTGATGCGTGCGAACAGGATTTGGCGACAGGGTCGATCCTGGTTTGAAGGCACGTACGTCAATGGTAGACGGCTTCCCTTACAAGGAAGAGGTTGGGGGTTCGAATCCCTCCGTGCCTACCAGCCTTTAGATTTGCGGAGTCGTAGTTCAGTTGGTTAGAACGCCGGCCTGTCACGTCGGAGGTCGCGGGTTCGAGTCCCGTCGGCTCCGCCATTTATTTTCAACGACGCACAGTTGCCGAGTCTTCCTCAAGACCGTTCGCCTTCCGTCCGACCGTCATTAGAGCTAACCTAACGTCAGTGCGATTCTCTGCGGCCAGTGGTACTTCTGCGTGCCAGGTTCTTAACTAGCATTCCATCATTTTAGGAGTGGCCATGCCTGCATTACCATCGTCGAATCCGAAACAGTTTGTTCAAGGTGCTCCGGTATTACATGTCCCGGATGTCGTCGCTACGGCAGTCTTTTATCGCGATGTGTTGGGTTTTACATCCGACTTCGGCGACGAGACCTACGCGGTCGTGTGGCGCGACAACTCCGCGATTCACTTCGTTAGAGCGGAAGAAAGTCCGAAGGGCGTCCACTTGTTTCAGTGGGTGAAGGATATCGACGCTTATTACAGCGAGATCGTCGGCCGAGGCATTGAGGGTGCCACGGAGCCAACCGACCAGCCGTATGGCATTCGTGAGTTCGGTGTGCGAGACATCAACGGTGTCGGGATCGTATTCGGCCAGGACCTCGAACACGCCTGAGGGGTTTGGGTCCGCATAACAAATTGTCACTCTTCTCGTGTCCGGTTTTGAGAGCTTTGAAGACGTTGCAAAGCCCCAATCGTGAGTCCGAGCGCTCCACACGTCAAACCCGCCCTCCTGCCAATCCGCCGCATTCATGCCCTTCATGACCCTTCATGGTGACCCTCCAACCGTCAGACTCTACGCGCCCGAACCAGCAAAACACTAATGATTTTTACTCATGTAGTGTTCGCCAGCGTACGGAAAATTTAAATTGCCAAATGGTATTGACCCGCCGCTCTTTTTGACTAAAATCCTTGTCAACGGTGAATGTGGTTGCCGGGGTGAGGACGGTGACCAATCGAGGCTGAATGTCTCCGCCAACCTTGAGAGGCCGGTCCAAAACCGGCCTTTCGGTTTTTAGTCACAAAGAGGTACAAGAAACTCAGAATGATTTCAGTCGCCGAAGCGATCCAAATCGTGCGGGAGAAGACTCACTCGCTCGGCAGTGAGAAAGTCGACCTGCCAAACGCTCTCGGCCGCGTCCTGGCCCACGAGATCGTCGCCGATTCCGATCTCCCGCCGTTCGATCGATCGCAAATGGACGGTTATGCAGTGTGCGCCGGTGACACGACCGCCGCGCCGGTGAGTCTGCGCATCGTTGGCGAGTCGGCCGCCGGAAAAGGTTGGCACAAGCGAATGGAAGCCGGCGAAGCCGTGCGCATAATGACCGGCGCTCCCGTTCCCGACGGCGCCGATAGCGTTCAGCAGGTCGAACTCACGCACGAACTCAAAGACGGCACAGTCGTGGAGCTGTTGTCTGCAGTCGAGCACGGCAAGTCGATCGTCAGACGAGGTGAGGAGATCAAAGCGGGCGAGACGATCCTGCAGCCGGGCGTCACGATCAACGCTGCGATGATGGCGGTGCTCGCCGCGTTCGGCTACGCAGAAGTGCAGGTTGCGCGACGGCCGCGTGTGGCAGTCGCCGCAACGGGCAGCGAACTGGTCGGCGTCAACGAGCAACCCGGACTGGATCAGATTCGCGATTCGAACAACTACTCGATCAGCGCCTACGCCGAACTCGCCGGCGCGGTGGTCCAACGTCTGCCACTCACGCGCGACGAGACGTCACTACTCAAACATCAAATCGCCGAAGCCGCGAACAACTGCGACGTCGTCGTGACGTCGGGCGGCGTGTCGATGGGTGTTTACGACGTCACTAAACTCGCATTGAAGGAACTCGACGCGGAGATCTTTTTCGAACGCGTGGCACTCCGGCCAGGAAAACCGATCGTCTTTGCGCGACTTCCAGGCGGCGCGCTGTTCTTCGGTCTGCCGGGAAATCCCGTTTCGGTGTCCGTGACCTTCAATCTGTTCACGCGCACTGCCCTGCTCGCGATGCAGGGCGTCAATGAGCCGGTATTGAAACAGGAAACGGCAGTGTTGGCGCGAGCGGTGAAAGGAACAAACGATCGTGAGAGTTACCTGCCGGCCCAGTTGACGACAAACGACGACGGCGAACTGATCGCGTTTCCACTGAAGTGGGGCGGCTCGTCGGACTTCGTCTCGTTTGCGCTGACAACTGCGCTCGTGATCATTCCCGCCGGAGTTAAGTCAATGGAAGCTGGATCGCTGGTGAAAGCGATCCGCCTGCCGTAAAACCTCAAGCCTGTACGATCGGCGCGACGCGTTCAGTCAACCCCTTAAACCCAAGAAAGCCGGGCAAGCGCTCGATGCGGCTGCCGATCTTCCGGTCGAACAAGTCCAAACCTTCCTTGCCGGGAAACAGCGTCGCCATAACGTAATTCGCCTCGCCTGCGGGTTTGGCGCCCTGACCCACCGGCGCCCAGAATTTGCCGATGATGAACCGCGCCAGGTTGCGAGAGAACTTAGTCTCCTTGAGCTTCACGCGCGCGACGTTCCAGTAGAAGCTCGAATGGATCGACTCTTCCTGCACGATTCCGAGCAGCAGTTGGTGCAGCACCGGATGACCGGCCAGATGCGAGAGTCGTCGATACGCGTTCATCGCAGTGATTTCGTTGATGGCGCCCCACACCATGTGCGCGCCGTGAAAATGTTTTCCGAATGGTATGCACGCGTGGTTCACCAGGTAACTTCCGATCGTGTAGAGACGCGGAATTTTGCGCGTCGCTTCCGCTTGCCAGTTTTTTCCCTGCGGGATGCCTGCCTCTTCCAGGAACCTGTTGAGCAGGTTGCCGTGATGTAACTCTTCGATGCTCCAGCGGTCCATAAACTTGCGAATGATCGGATCTTTGCCGGTCGGCGTACGTCGTAACTCCTGGTAATACATATCGGTGAAGTACTCGATGTCGCGCATGTAGGTCAGCACTGGCACAAACGCCGGATTGAGCGGGTAGTTCTTGACTTCATTCCAACGAATGCTGTTGACGTACTCTTTCGATAACGCGCGCGGCTGCCGCTCGTACCAATCAAGCACTTCCTTGTCAGTCTCAAACACGCAGGAAAACCTCCATAGGGATAGTGAACCGCCGTTTAAATGTACGGACACAGACTCAAATCAGATTCTTTAAAAACAAGACCCAGGCTCGAATTGGGATGAAGAGTGTGAAGCCAACTCGTTGAGGCCTTCCTCCCGGTTGCCGCGCAGGATAGACAAAAACGGCGTCCGCTGTCGAGATCTACTTGCTGAGCGGGCAGTTTTTGGTATTTACTTCGCGCGTCATGTCACAACTCTCGCACGTCGACGAACAGGGCCGTGTGCGCATGGTCGATACCGGCGACAAACAGATCACTCAACGACGCGCGGTTGCTTCGGCGAAGGTCCTGATGGACCAGAAAACGGTGGCGGCCTTGCGCGAGCATCGGACGCCGAAAGGCGATCCACTCGAGGCTGCGCGACTGGCGGGAATCATGGGCGCCAAGCGCACCGCGGATCTGATCCCGCTTTGTCACCCCTTGCCGCTCACGCACGTTGACGTCCAGGCGACGTTGGCTGAGGACGGTGTATCGCTGACCGCCGAAGCGGCAACGAACGCCCAGACAGG
>DATJKO010000231.1:0-28081 GCA_035491355.1 Pyrinomonadaceae bacterium | reverse complement strand
AGGCCGCCGAACTGGTAGCCGCCGAGATCCTGAAAGTACAAAACGGCACGGTTGCGATCACCCTCGTCGAGCGCGCGCAGGCGATCTTCACCAACGACGACGAACGCGAAGTCCTCAAGCCCGTGGCGCTCGAAGCGTACGCGACTGGCAACCGAGCAAACGATGCGTTCAAGTTGGCAGCTGAGTTACTCGCACGCGATCCGGACGACTTATACGTCCTGGTGCAGATGACCCGCGCGGGATCTGAACAAGTCCGCAAACGAAATCGCGAGCACGCTGACGTTGCGTTGGGATATGGAATCAAAGCGATCGCGTTGATCGAAGCCGGCGTGAAGCCGCAGAAGCTCGACGATAAGTCCTGGAAGGAATACGGTTCCAACCTGGGCCAGCTGTATCAACAGACCGCGATCCTCTATCTCGGCACTGGCAGGACTGACGAAGCGAAAGCGCGCCTCACGAAAGCGACGACATTGCGTCCTGACGATCCATCGAACTTCGCCCTGCTCGGACGTGTGATTCACGCCGGCTATGTGAAGCAGATGGACGCTTACGAAGCGTTGCCGGAGGGGAAAGAGAAGAAGGAGACGCTAAAGCGACTCGACGCCATGCTCGACACGATCATCGACGCCTACGCCCGCGCGGCCGCACTTGCGACCGGCCGGCCGGAGTACCAAACGCTAATGCAGCAAGTAATCCCGGACCTGACGAATTACTACAAATACCGCAACAATCAATCGACCAAAGGCTTGCAGCAACTCATCGACAAGTACAAGCTTCAGCGGTAACTCGATCCGCAGTGAGCTTAGATCTTTGTTCTTTGTACTTATAACAAAGCACCAAGTACAAAGAACCAAGAACAAACTCACTCACGCGTACGCCGCGTACACAGATTTTACTTTGTCGAGAAACTCACGACGGTCGACGATGTAATACAGCTTCAGATTGCCCGATCCCGCGACTTCATCGACGATCTTTTCGAAGATCTCAAACTGGTCCGTGTCTGAAATCTGGTGCGCTTCGAGATAACCACCGCGTCTCAGGCGCCGAATGAGCTCCATCAACGTCAAGCGGCCCGCCAGCGTACGTCCGCCATGCTCGTGTGACCGGCTGACGAGGTACTGCACCAGCAAACTCTCGTTATAAAGTGCAGGCGACAGAAACAGCCGCGATCCTTCATGTTCCCAGCCGTCTTCGAGCCTCGCGGAGGGCCGGATCGATCGCAAACCCTCGAACGTCGAGTCCCAATCCTGCTTCGGTTCTTTGCGTTCGAGAAACGCTTTCGTTGCCGCGAACAGCCACTCGGCGTTACTCAGATCGATCGAGATGCGCAGCGTGTCGAGCCAGTCAAAAAACGCACGCCGGCGATCAGACTTCATCTCAGTAATCGCAAACTGATCGCCCTTCTTCTCGAGACTCTTCACGAGTTTGCGGCGTGGTGCGTCAGTAGTCTTACCGCCTTCGATGCAATGCGTGTCGAGGCGCGCGTGCCAGCGTTTCGCGGCGTCGCAGTAGGGACAACGCGGATGCTTCTCGTCGCTATCGAAGAACGGGCGTACCGCCTTCGGCGACGTCAACTCTTCAACCGTCGGACTGTAACGCTTGATTTCGGAATATGCGGATCGTGGTGCGAGTCCGATCTGTTTAGTGAAGATGTCGAAGATGCAGGCGAGACAAACCAGCGTCGTATATTCAGTGACTGTTCCGGGAGGGAATTCACTGGAATCAGGAACGACGGCTTTCATTGCACAGTTACACCTATTCCAGCTCGGCTTCGATATCGCCAACCTCGGCGTGAAGCAGGTTCTTGAAATCGAACAGTTGATGGTCCAGTAGGTGCGACGGCACGGCGTTCCCGAGCGCGTTCAGCATCGACGCCCGGATGTGGGGAATATCCGTTTCGAGTTCGGAGATCAGGTTCTTGATCTTCACTCGTTTGAGATTCGACTGCGAACCGCAAAGGTCGCACGGAATGATTGGAAACTGGCGAACCTCCGCGTACTCCGCGATGTCTGTTTCGGAGCAATAAGCCAGCGGCCGAATCACTGTGTTCCGCCCGTCGTTGGACCGAAGTTTCGGCGGCATCGCTTTCAGCGAGCCGACGTAGAAGAGGTTGAGCAGCAGCGTGGCGATGATGTCGTCCGCATGATGACCGAGCGCGATCTTGTTACAACCTTCTTCGACGGCGACGTTGTAGAGAATTCCACGACGCAGACGGGAGCAGACGGCACAGAACGTCTTACCTTCCGGCACCAATCGTTTGACGATTGAATAAGTGTCCTGCTCGACGATGCGAAACGGGACGCCAAGTCGCCCCAGGTACTCCGGTAGCACGTGGGCGGGAAATCCGGGTTGTTTCTGATCGAGATTGACGGCCAGTAACTCGAAGCGGACGGGCGCGCGATGCTGTACGTCGAGCAGCAAATCGAGCATCGTGTGACTGTCTTTACCGCCGGAAATACAGACCATGATCCGGTCGCCATCTTCGATCATCGCGAAGTCGGCGACGGCTTCGCCCATATGGCGCAAAAGTCGGGTCTTGGTCTTGTCTTCACTAGGCATTTTATTGATTCGGGAGAAGTATCGCTTTGTAACCGAATTATAACGCGGCAGTCCTCAAAATTTAGGAAATATCCGCTGGACAGTAACAACAGAGTTTGTCTATCATGACTAGCCCGCTTCTGTGCGGTCATCATTCGTCGCTCGCACCCAAAGCTAGCGAACAATCCAGAAAAAAGGCAAGCGCGTCGTTTCGTCGATTCAAGGTTCCGACAGCCGGTGACTAAACATCCGCGCCCCCATATTTACGGAGGTAACTAATGCTCAGGATAGGAAAGAATCCCAAGGATCAGGAAGATAACGACCACTCCAGCCACAAAGTGGAGGTTCCTGACTATTCCACTGCCAAAACCTACTCCTCCTATCAGGGAACAGGTGTTGAAGCAAAACCGGCAACCGAAGCGGCGTCTACGCCCCGTGGCGCGATGACCGAGAGCGAAACTCTCGCGCGCGACATTAAGGAAGGAACGCTTAGTGGCTTCGTCGGCGGTGGAACCGTAGTGACTGGTGAAGCTAACTTCAAGGCGATGATGCGGGTGGATGGCCACCTGTCGGGCCGCGTCAGTTCCACGAGCGGTACGTTGATCGTCGGCGCGAACGGTAAAGTCGACGCGAATATCGAAGTCGCAGTCGCTGTGATTCACGGCACGATCAATGGCGATATCATCGCGACGCAACGGCTGGAACTCGGCCGCGCCGCGAAAGTACACGGGAACATCCAGACGCCATCGCTGATTATCGAGCAGGGAGCAGTATTCGAGGGCAGCTGCAAAATGGTGCAGATGAGCGCAGCCATGGATAAGTCCAAGAAAGAAATCAAGAAGGTTGAAGATCAACCGCTCGACACGTCCAAGATGCAGCCGCTTCGCGCAGCCGACGCCGCTGCCGTCAAGGCAACGGAGATTCCGAGCGTCTCGAGTGTCGTGAGCTAACGCTTTTCGCTGGCAAACTGTTTATGCGGGGTGGTCCTTGTGGCCACCCCGTTCTGTTTTAAAGACTTGATTACGCAGGTCAGTCCCTGATACATAAGACCGCTAATGCCGAAACCAAATTCAGTCGGTCGATTCATAACGTTATGGATCGTTGTCGTGGTCGTCTCTGTGACAGTACTCGCGCAAAACGCTGTGCAGTTGCGGATCCTCAAGGCCGAAGATGAGCGACGCTGGGACGCGGATCTAAAAGGACTCTTAGCGGATTCAAATCCTGCGATTCGCAAACGAGCGGCGTTGGCGACCGGACGCATCGGCAACGAAGACTCGGTAAGCGCGCTCGCCGACCTGCTGCAACAGGACAAAGATACGGACGTCCGCGCCATGGCGGCGTTTGCGATCGGTGAAGTTGAGGCTGCGACTGGCGCGGATCCGTTGCTCGTCGTGCTGAAGAACACGAGCGAACCGTTGATCGTTCGCGCGCGCGCTATTGAAGCTCTAGGCAAGATCGCCGGTGCATTGTCACGCGAACAGGAAGCCCGCCGGCTTGAACTAGGCGCCGCGATTCTTGACGCACTAAATCATCCTACAGCTACTTCGGATCGTCTCACGGCGATGCTCGGTTTGACTGCCGCGCTTCGATCACGACCGGCAAATGCCGGCCCAACTATCGCGAAGTTCCTGGCCCACTCTGATGCGCGCGTTCGCGCTGACGCCGGCAACACGTTGGCCCGCCTCCGACTCAACGCCGGCAACGATCAGTTACGTAAACTTCTCGATTCCGACGCGGACCCGATCGTACGCGCGAACGCCGCGCGGGTGCTTGGGATAACTGAAGACAAGGCGTCATACGATTCAATCTTGAAACACGCGCTCGAGGATCTCGATTCACGGGTCCGCGTCAGTGCCATCCGTTCGCTCGCGCTGCTCAAGGACGATCGCGCCGCGGACAAGCTGATTATTCGGGGATTTGGACTCTTCGTGGAGGGAAAATCCCCGAAAGCTGCCGAGATTAATGAAGTGCTCGAGATCGCCACGACCCTGGGCCGTCTCCTGGCGTTAAAGGATCATGAGCGGGCACTTAGCTGGCTTGCGGCGTTACGCGACGATCTCGATCTCACGGCGCCGGAAATTGAGGTTGCAGCCGCGCGAATGAATCCGGCTGAGTATGTCCGTCAATTCGAACCATCCAAAACGCCTGTCCTGGGAGAGGTCGACAAGACAAACTGGCGTTCCGAGTCGGCCATCGCGGCCGGTTTGCGCGAGTTGGCAACGCTTCCGGATTCAGTGAAAAACAAGGCTGCTGTGACAGCATCCGCGGAGTCGTTGCTGCGCACGATGCTCGACTATCGCAATAATGCGAAAGTACGCGCTGACCTCCATGTTGAATACGCCATCCCGGACGTGCTCCGCGCCTTCGCTGCTTTCAAGCCGAAAGATCTATCGGAGGTCCTGCTCAAACACCTCAACGATCCGGACGTCATCGTGCGCGGAACGGCTGCGGATCTGCTTGGTGACCTGCCGCCGTCGGAACAACACGCAGCCGCATTGATTGCGGCTTTTTCGCGCACCCTCAGCGATCCTTTGAATGACGCAGCCCTTTCAACCCTCGACGCACTCGGCAAACAGAAGTCGACTAGCGCAAATGAAGCGATTAAATCGGCGCTCGACTCGCGTGACCATCTGGTCCGCCGCCGCGCCGTCGCAATTCTGAAGGCCAACGGCGTGGGCGACTTCTCGTCGCGGATCGGAACGGTGCAAACGAAAAACACCGCCGCCGATTACCAGCGCGCCCTGGGACGCTTCGGCACCAGGCCGCGGGCCGTAGTGACTACCACGAAGGGTTCGTTTACTATTGAGTTGCTCCCCGAGGCCGCCCCCCTGACCGTAGATAATTTTGTTCAGCTTGCCCGGCGATCTTTTTTCAACGGCATAACAATTCACCGAGTAGTGCCCAACTTTGTGATTCAGGATGGCGATCCACGCGGCGACGGCAATGGCGGCCCGCCTAACCACCAGATCCGTTGCGAGATTAACGAAGTGCCCTACGACCGCGCCGCGGTTGGGATGGCGCTTTCAGGCAAAGACACCGGCGGTTCGCAGTGGTTTGTGACCCATTCCCCGCAGCCGCATCTCGACGGCGGTTATACAGTCTTCGGTCGCGTTGTTGCCGGCATGAACGTTGTCGACAGCATCATTCGCGGAGACGTTATTAAGTCAATCGTAATCAAGTGAACCAGCAAGTTAATATCAGGTTGTTGTTATTCGTGATGGTCTTCGTTGCCGTTCAGAACCTGAACGCGCAAACGCCCGAGACGAAGCCCGCGCCGCGTCATTCCTACAAAATTGATCTCAAGCTCGACTTCGACAAGCTCGCTTACACCGGCACCGAGCGTGTTACCTGGGTAAATCGGGGGGAAAAGCCGACCTCGGTGCTCTACTTTCATCTGTATCCCAACCTCCGCACCGGCGAGCCGATTAATTCAAACAATTCGATTGAGACTGACACTGACGAGCCTCAGTTGGACATCGTCGAAGCCCGCTCCGGTGTCGACGACTTGCTGCTCGTTACCTCGTTTGACGATCAAGGCACAACTCTGCGAATCACTCTTCGCGAACAAGTAGCGCCCGGCAGCACGACCGAGGTCGTTATCAAATTCAAAGGCACTGTTCCCGAGATCGATCGCGACGAAACAAGTCTGACGACGCACGTTGTGAAACAAGTCAGCGCCGCGTTGCGCAGCGATCGCGAGATGCGACGCCCGCGCGACATTAACTTTCATTGCCGTGGGGTGATGTTGCTTGGCGCCGGTTACCCCGTTCTCGCCGTACACGAAGGCGATGATTGGCGCCGCAAGCTCGAGCCTTCCGTCGGTGACTTTGTATTCAACGAGACAGCAGATTACGAAGTGACGGTCTCCGCGCCTTCAGGCGTCGAGGTGTTCACCTCGGGAACCGAAACAGGAAAGTCAGACAAGAATGGCCAGGTGTTCGCGGCGCAGGCGTTGCGCGACTTCGCGATTCTCGCGGGACGCGGTTTGCGCAGCGAACACACGGAAGTGCAGGGGATCACCGTTCGGTCGATCTATCTCGCGGAACATGAACGTGTTGGGAAACGCGCTTTGCAGGTAGCAGCGAATGCCGTGCGCGTGTTTACGTCGACGTTCGGTGAGTTGCCGTTCAAAAGCGTCAGTATCGCGGAGGCGCCGCTCGTCGCCGGGCTCGGAAGTTGTGAGTTCTCCGGTTTCAACGTTATTGCCAGCGCCTTCTACGTTGACTTCGATTCTCCGTCCATGCGTAATCTGCCGCAGATAATCCTGGAGCAGCGGCAGTCAGTCGAGGAGAGTCTGGAATGGGCGGTGGCCCATCTGGTCGCGCACCAGTGGTGGGGCGCGGCAGTCGGAAACGACCCGGCGCGTGAACCAATTCTCGACGAAGCACTGTCGTGCTGGTCTTCACTGCTCTACTACGAGAGCACTTACGGCGCAGAAAAAGCAGAGGCGGTGCTCGACGATCAAGTACGCGGCGTCTATCGTTTGTACCGCACGTTCGGTGGTGACGACATGGACGCGAACCGCCCGTCGCGCGATTATCGCAACACGTTTCAGTACGCCGCGATCGTCACGGCCAAGGGCGCGCTGATGTTCGTCGATCTGCAGCGTTCGCTTGGCGATGAGAAGATCTTTGCCGCCCTCCGCAACTACTACCAGGCCAATCTCTACGAGATCGCCCAGATGGAAGATCTGCGCATCTCGCTCGTTGCCGAAGCGCCAGTCGAACAAAGGCGGATGATCGGACGTACAATGACCCGCTGGTTAACCGCGAAACGGGGCGATGAAGACATTGCGCCACCCGACGCGGAATTGGCGGCAACTTTGGGTATCCCCTCCAAACAAGCCCCACCAAAGTCAGGTGACAAGAACGCTTTCGGAGCGTTAGCCAAGGTTGGGAAATTCTTTTGGCAACAAATGACGCGTATTCGGTAACTGGTTGGAAGGCGGACGTCACTGACAAAAGCCTCGATCGCCTGAGCTGGTTGATGGACGACCTGTTCCGCGTGCCGGTCCTCGGCTGGCGCTTCGGACTCGACGCGATTATCGGTCTCATCCCCGGTTTCGGCGACACTGCCACGTCGCTCGTCTCGTTCTACATCCTCGCCAACGCGGTTCGCTATCGCGTGCCGAAGATTACTCTGCTGCGAATGGGATTGAATATCGCGATCGACTACGTCGTCGGCTCAGTACCGGTGGTGGGCGACTTCCTCGATGGAATGTGGAAGTCGAATCACATGAACCTTGATCTGTTGCGACGACGGGCAACAGTGTCACCCGACGAAGCGCGCGCTGGACGCGCCGGCGACTGGTTGTTTGTAGGAGGAATTATCGTTGGGTTGATTGTTTTGGCAGTGGCCTGCGCGTTCGTTAGCTTGTATCTGCTGTTCCGTCTCATGGAAGTGTTGAGCGGTCCTCAGCGCTAGGCCGCTGTCACTTCCGTTGCCAGCACGCGTTCCAACGCCGACTTGAGCATGTCCAGTCCGCGTTCCCCCGCCGCAAAGCTTCGCAGTTTTCCTTCACTGTCGAAAAGGTAATAAGCAGGCACGAACCCCTGATCGTTGTGAAACGCTTCCTTTAGCGCGTGCTCGTTATCGACGGCAACCGGTTCAGTCAGGCCAAACTTAGTGATTAAGTCGCGCACCTGTTCGACGTCCGTATCGCTCTCGTAACGCGGCATGTGAATGCCGATGACGCGCAACCCCTGGTCCTTCTTCTCATCGCGCCACTGCGCAACGCGCGGCAAGTTGTCTTTGCAAATACTGCAGCTCGCGGACCAGAAATGAACGAGCGTTGGACGCCCCTTCGACTCCGCCTCCGCAAACGCCTGTGTCCCGCCAAACCACTCTGTCGCGCCATCTAACGCGGGCATCTGTGTTCCGATTTTCATTGCCATGTTCTTCGTTCCATTGCCAGGTGCCAATTGCCGATTGCCAATTCGACGCTTCGGTACAAGCAGTCGGAAATCGGCAATCGGACAATCCGGCGATGTTCGTTAGCTCAATGTCTTCTGACCGGGTTTCCACTCAGCCTGGCATAGACCACCAGTCTGCAAAGCCTGGATCACTCTCAGCGTCTCTTCGGCCGAACGTCCCACGTTCAAGTCGTGAACGACTTTGTAGCGCAGGACGCCTTCGGGATCGATCACGAACAATCCGCGCAACGCGATGCCACGGCTTTCGATCAGAACGCCGTAATCGTTGGCGACACGCTTCGTCGCGTCGGCGGCGAGCGGGTACTTCAGATCTGCGACACCACCCTTGTCACGCGGGGTGTTGATCCACGCGCGATGCGAGTAAACCGAATCGGTCGAGATGCCGATGATGTCGGCGCCGATATCGACGAAGTCCTGGTAACGATCGCTGAAGGTCGTCAATTCCGTCGGACAAACGAAAGTGAAGTCGAGTGGATAGAAGACCATTACCAGCCACTTGCCTCTGTAATCCGAAAGGCGCACGGGCTCGTTCAGCTTCTCGATGTTCTTAGTTGAGGCCATTTCAAAATCAGGCGCCGGCTGGCCGACCATTGCCTTATCTACTGCCGCTGCTGTTGCTGCTGTCATGTATCCTCCAAAAAAGTTGAATGTTTCCTTATTAAGACCCTGGCGGGCAGCCGCAGTGTTTACTGGGGCCCGCAACAATCCGGACAAACTCCCCTCAGCGTAAAATGAACCGATTGCGGCTTGAAGCGCGACTTACGCGCTGCCGCCGGCATCAGCTTCGCGGCTTCCGGCATATCCAAGTCGACCAACTTCCCGCACTGATTGCAGATCGCGTGGTCGTGGCGTTCCATCACGCCGTCGTAACGGCTGGAGCTATCGCCAAAACTGATTTCGTGAACGAGCCCGGCGTCTTTCAGGTAGCGCAAAGAGTTATAGACAGTTGCGTAGCTGATACCGGGCAAGCGCTTGCGGGCCGCCTCGAAAATTTCGCCGGCGGTCGGGTGATCGTGTCGTTCGCGGATCACCTCGTAGACTGCTTCGCGCTGTGGTGTTAGTTTTGGCTCTTTCAAGATGGATTTAGAATAAATCTAAATCTAATACTTTGTCAAACAGGTCAAAGGCTCGGGTGTTTGCGGGCGAAGTCGACGATGCGATCGACGTAGCTTTCGAAGGGTGGGCACTCGATACCGTGCCCGGCGAGTAGCTGTTGCGACTCGCTGGTGTCGTAGATCTGTCTCACAAAGAAATAAGGGACGGCATGGTGTGGGAGGCCGGTAATCCGCGGTGACGGTGGCAGCATAAGAAAGAAGCTAACCCACGAGGTTGGCGCGGTGATGCGTGAGTGGCCGCCGTTGATCGACCTCGTAATCGCGTTGAACAACTGATTCGTCGTCAACGGCGCCGGATCCGCGAGTTGCACGGTTTTGCCAATCGCCCGCTGGTCGAAAGCGAGCGCTGCCATTGCGTCCACGACGAAATCCACCGGCACCAAATTCAAACTAACTTTATGATTGCCGATGTTGATCAGCGACAGCACGCCAGGCCACTTCAGCAGATAGTGGATCAGGTAGTAGACGCCGTCATACTTCGCTGTTTCGCCGGTCTGCGAATCGCCGCAGACGACTGCCGGGCGGTGAATCGTGATCGGCAACACATTCTTTACTGAGTCGACTTCCATCTCCGCGAGGTATTTGGACTCTTCGTAGAAGTTGCGATAGCCGGCGTCATGACGGAGTTCGGTTTCGAGAATGACTCCTTCACGTTTGCCCGCGACGTAACAAGTCGAGACGTGATGGAAGTGGCGCAGGTACGGCATCGAGCGCGCGAAGTCGAGGACGTTGCGCGTGCCGCCAACGTTCACGCGCATCGCGAGTTCGCGTTCGACGGCGAGATCGTAGACAGCCGCGAGGTGAAACGCACGGGTGGTTTGTTCGCGGGCCAGTTGAGCATTTTCAGCGCTTAATCCCAGACCCGGTTGACTGATGTCACCTTCAACTAACTGAAAATCGCTGACTGGTTTTGCGGTGACTTGCGCCAGGCGCGCGACTTCGTCCCTGGCTCGCGTTGCCAGTGATGGCTGGACCAGCAGGATGAAACGGCAATCGTTCGCGGCGAGGCGTTCCAGTAATCTATTCGCGATAAAACCCGGAAAGCCGGTTATGAAGAGTGTTTCTCTATTCGACATCAACTTCGCTGAGTATAATTCACACCTCAACTCCAGGCACGACTCATGAAAGGTCCAAACACGATGAACCCCAGGTTACTGCGCCGAACAGCGCTCGCCCTCGTTCTTTTACTCGCCGCGATCTTTTCGATCACGGCCCAGGAGAAGCAATGCAACGTCAAGGTGACGCTTCTGCAAGTTAACGACGTCTACCAGTTCGCCCCGGTCGATCAGGGCACGGCGGGCGGTCTGGCGCGTGTGCTGACGTTGACGAAATCGATACGGCAGCAGAACCCAAACACCCTCTTCCTGATGGCTGGCGACACGATCTCGCCGTCGGTTGAGTCGATCACTTTGAAGGGCTCGCAGATGATCGATGCCTGGAATGTTGCAGGTCTCGACTATGCGACATTCGGCAATCACGAATTTGACTTTGGACCAGACGTGCTGCGCGAGCGCATCAAGGAATCGAAGTTTGGCTGGATCGCCGCGAATGTAATCGATTTAAAGACCGGCAAGCCGTTTGGGGACGTGCCGCCGTACGTGATTCGCGAGTTTGGTGGCGTGAAGGTCGGGTTGTTTGGACTGGTGTTGCCGGAAACGAAGATCACGTCGCGGCCTGGCGCCGACGTCGAGTTTCGCAACCCGTGCGACACCGCGAAGCAGATGGTTTCCGAGCTGCACGCGCAGGGCGTGAAAGTCGTCGTTGCCTTAACCCACTTATCGATGCGCGAAGATAAGGAAGTAGCGCGTTGCTCCGACGTCGACGTGATCATCGGCGGTCACGAACACACGCTGCTCGAATCTCACGCCGGGCACGCGCCGATCTTCAAGATGACGTCTGACGCGCGTGAACTCGGCCAGATCGATCTGAACATCTCTCAAACAACCGGCGAAGTCGAGAGTATCGACTGGAGAGTCATCGAGGTCGACGGCAAGACGAAAGACGCACCGGAGTTCACGGCCATCAATCGCAAGTACGCAAACCTGATTGCCGAACTCTCAAAGCCCGTCGGACGTTCGAGCGTCGCCCTGGACGCTCGCAGCGCGGAGAACCGAACGCGAGAGACGAACGTCGGGAATCTTGTCGCGGATTCCTTTCGCAAAGCACTCGCGGCCGACATCGGGTTTATGAACGGCGGGTCGATCCGCGCGGACGCATTGATTCCGGCCGGGCGGATCTCTGTTCGGGATGTGCTGTCTATTCTGCCTTTTAAGAATAAGTTGGTTAAGATTGAGATTACCGGCGCAACGTTGCGGGCAGCGTTGGAGCAGGGCGTCAGCCGCACTGCGCCAGGCGCGGAACCCGGTGGATTTCCGCAGGTTTCGGGCGTTCAGTTCTCGTTTGATGCATCGAAAAGCCCGGGTTCAAGGGTGGTCGACATTACCGTCAACGGTCAGCCGCTGAGCGAGACTCGGAAATACACTCTCGCGACTTCGACGTTTATCGCGCTCGACGGCGGTGACGGGTACGCGATGTTCAAAGGCTCGCCGGTCCTTCTTCCGCCTGACCGGGCGCCGATTGACTCGGACGCGCTGAAACGGATGTTTGTGAGCGGCAAAGCGATCGCGCCGAAGCTCGAAGGCCGCATCAAACGATTGGACACAGCGCAGAAAGCTGCTTCGGACTGCAAGTAAATGGTTATGAAGACCCACGAAGACGTTTCAGACCTTAAACGGTATGAAGCAAACCAGCTCTTCCACGAAGCGTACGAAGCGCAGCAGGCGAGCGACTACGACCGCGCGATCGAGCTCTACAAACGTTCGATCGAAACGTTTCCTACGGCGGAGGCGCATACGTTTCTCGGGTGGGTCTACAGTTTTCAGGACCGGTACGACGAGGCGATCGAGGAGTGTCTGGAGGCGATTCGAGTGGACGAAACCTTAGGCAATCCTTACAACGACATCGGTAGTTACCTGCTCGCGCAAGGAGATTCGTACGGCTCGGTCCGTTGGTTCAAGCGTGCATTGCTGGCGCCGCGTTATGAGTCGTACGCGTTTCCGCATTTCAACCTCGGACGCGTTTACGAAAACCGCAAGCGCTTCATGGATGCGGCGAAGCACTATGGCCTCGCGTTGAAGCAGAAGCCGCAGTTTAGAGAAGCGGCTGTTGCGCTGCGACGAATGCAGTGCCGATTGAATTGAGCTTAGTTCTTTGAGCTTTGTTCTTGGTTCGTTAGCTGTAGGCTTACTTCCAAAACGTAACTACAAACACGAAGTTCAAACCTCAAAGCTCAAACTTCAAAACACAAAACACAAAACACAAAGCACAAAGTACAAAGCTCAAAGTACAAAGTACAAAGTACAAAGTACAAAGTACAAAGCACAAAGCTCAAAGCTCAAAGCTCACTTCCGCTCAATCGGAATCTTCTCCCCTTTCTCATTCACCGCGACATAGATCACTTCCGCTTCCGTAACGCGCACGCGTTCACTCTTCCCCAACCGTTCAACTTCCACGATCACGCGCGTCGTGATCGACGTCTTACCCACGCGCGTCGTTTCGGCATAGAAACTCACAAGGTCGCCGACGAACACCGGCTTGTGAAAGATGACTTCTTTCATTGCGACGGTTACGAACCGTTGCATGTGCGTATGGCGGTGGGCCTCGATCGCGCCGGCAGTATCGATGTAGCTGAGAATGACGCCGCCGAAGATCGTGCCCTGAGAGTTAGTGTCGCGTGGTAGTAGTGTGATGCGTATCGCGGGATCGCGGTGTTCCATGCACGCTATCCTAAGCTCTCGCGCCACCGCGGAACAAACGCGCACTACCGGTGTCTAAGCCCGCGTCAATCCCCGGCCCAGACGGAGCTGACGCGAAAGGTTGTGCCGCTATGAATCTGTTTCCCCTGCTACTCAACTTCCAGGAAAACACTACGACTGCTTTCGACGACCTGGGGAAACTTCTACTAGGCGGCACTGTCGCCGCAATTCTGTTGGCCATCGGATTTACTGTGGTCAGGATGCGAATGCGTGAGAAGAGGCCGCAAACGTCGAACTTCATCAGCATCAGTTCGCCTGAAAACGAAACACCGGCGAAGTGATCTTAGCGGGCTAACTGCTCGTTGACCCAGTCGGTGATGGCGTGTTTGAGTTCGTCGAGACGGTTTTCGAAGAAGTGTTCTGCGCCCGGGATTACGACGACTTTAACCTGAGTGCGCCTTTCGAGGTCGGCGCCGACCTGGCGCAACTTCTCGACGTTGCCAAACTCATCGCGCTCGCCGTGAACGAGCAGTAAAGGCTTGCGGCAGGCTTCGAGAAAGCTGAAGTCGTACTTGTCGACCGGCGTGCCGATGCCGATCAGGTACTGAACGCGTTCATCGTTGATGCCAACGTCCAACCCGACGCGTGCGCCGAACGAAAACCCACATAGAATGAGAGGCAACTGAGGATAGTTTGCGGCGAGATAGTCCAGGCCGGCGCGAGCGTCGTCTTTTTCACCGCGGCCCTCGTCATGTTGGCCCGTGCTCTGTCCGACGCCACGAAAGTTGATTCGCAAAGTTGTAACGCCGGCGTCGTTCAAAGCGGCAGCCGCGCGAAACACAACTTTATTGTGCATAGTGCCGCCACCGAGTGGATGTGGATGAAGCACGAGAGCCGCAGCGTGAGGTGGCTCTTGCCGCGGCTCTTTGAGAATTGCTTCCAGTTGTCCGTGTTCTACGGGTATGAGAAGGTTGCCGGCGGGATACATATCACTACTTTCGACGCGCAACACAAATCAACACGGACCAGACCGTTAGTAGGATCCTTCTACTTCTTCGTCGCCGAGGCTCGCACTTTCGGCGCCAGCGTTGTCGAGCTCTGCGGCGGTAGATTCAACGGTGGACGCTTCGCTCTCAGATGCTTCAGTTGTTTCCGGCGCGACCTGAACAGGCGGACTCAACTCGCGGTCTCGTTGATTCGCCGCTCTTTTAGCGGCAGATTTAGCGGCTGATTTCTTGCCAGCCTTCTTGGTCGACTTCTTTGCCGCAGCCTTCTTAATACCCTTCTTCGCAGCTTTCTTTCCGGCTTTTCGTCCCGCTTTCGCTGCGGCCTTCTTAGCCCCGCCCTTCTTCGCAGCCTTCTTCGCCGCCTTCTTGGTCGACTTCCTGGCAGTGCCTCGCGATCTGGACTTCGCGGCACTCTTCTTTGCTCCCTTTCGTCCCGCTTTGCGCGCACCCTTAGACTTCTTGCTTCCCTTGCTCGCTGCCATTTCCTTGCTCCTTTGGTTGGTCTGATTTTTGGCTCACCGTAGCAAATTAAGTGGTGACTGTCCACGAAGTTTTGATTGAATTTTTAACGCATGCGAATAGATAAGTTTTGTAGACACGCATCGACGTTTCAGCTACATTAATCCCGCTCTCCACAAGGAACCCGGCGGAAAGGCTGACTGGATGCAAGATAGTTGCGCTTGCGCTGGAACTGTTGTTGCTGAACCCTCGCTTTATAATCTCACCCAGATTCTGTCGGATTACTCTAACCACCGCATTGACTCGGTGCGGCCTGACACGCAAACAGCTCGAATTCAACCTAATGCAGGCAAATCTGCGTTGGTTGTTGACGACGTTGCCGATGTCACCGAGATGCTCGCTGTGTTGTTGACCCACGCGGGCTATGAAGTCGTAACAGCTGCTTCGGCTCGCGCGGCACTGGACGAGGCTCGCCAGCGCCAGTTTGACGTCGTGATCTCCGACATCGGCATGCCGGAGATGAATGGGTACCAGTTGGCCCGTGAAATGAGACTGCTTCCAGGTTACCAGACGGTACCGATGGTGGCCGTCACCGGCTATTCGATGTTTGACGATAAGGAACGATCCACTAACGCAGGCTTCAATGCACACATGACCAAGCCGATAGATCCCCGGGCCCTGCTCGATTTGATCGAACAACTGTGAGGCGACAGACATCCAGCCGTTGACCGTTTGATGACCCCGCGCCCCGGCATACTCACCAGACCAAACCCGCAATCCGGATTTACATTACGAGTCATTCAGTTCCTGGCCGGCGTCATCGCGATTGTGGGCCTGTTCTGGCTGCTGCAATTCTCAACCAACTCGATCTGTTGCGGCGATTTCGACGGTTACTATCACACCAAGTGGTCCCGCACGTTGTGGGAAGGAATGAAGAGCCGTCAGTTCCCGCCGCAGTTTCCCTGGCTGCCGCTCACCACGCTTAACTCCAAAGAGTACGTCGACCATCATCTGCTGTTTCACATCATGCAGATTCCGTTCGCGGAGTTTTCAGACCCACGCAAGGGCGCGAAGGTGGCGTCTGTAGTTTTCGCCAGTTTGGCATTGATTTCGTGCTACTGGTTGCTGATGTATTTCCGAATTCGCTTCGTGCTCGTGTGGCTGGTGGGCCTGATGGCGTGTTCTGTTCCGTTTCTGTTTCGGATGAACATGGCGAAGGCGCCGCCGCTGGCGATCGTGTATTTGGTGATCGCGACCGCGTTGTTCTTCAGAAAGAAATACTGGCCGTTGTTACCGCTGGCGCTGATCTTTACGTGGACCTACGACCTGTTTGTGCTGTTGTTACTCGCCACCGTGATTTGGGTCATTGTGATCGCCTTGACCGAGCGGCGGGTTGAGTGGCGGCCACTGCTTTGGGTGATTCTCGGTTGTGTGGCGGGCCTGGTTATCAATCCTTATTTTCCGCAGAACTTCCGCCAGTTGGGTGAGCACATGGCGATCAAGCTCACCATGTCGGGCTTCGATACGAAAGTCGGATCGGAATGGTATCCGTACGACACGTGGGAGTTTGTTGGAAACTCGGCGGTGGCGTGTGTCGCGATGGTGGTTGGATACGTTTCGTTTGAGGCGTCGGAAAGGCGGCGGGCGCACTATCCGTTGTTCTTTCTAATGTTTTCGACGGCGTTGCTGATCATGACGGCGCGCTGGAGGCGAATCACGGAGTACTGGCCGCCGTTTGCCGTGCTGTTTGCGGCGTTTTCGGTGCAACCGTGGCTGCAGGGCTTTCGTTCCTATCTGACTCGTTTACCGGAAGACGTGCTCGAGGAGCTTCAGCCGTATCTCGATCCTCCGATAACCAGGCACGCGCCTAACTGGGTGGAGCGATCGAAGTTTATTGGCGCGGTTGTTGTGGCCCTGGCCCTGGGCACCGTGCTGTTCTTCAATGCCTGGGCCGCAACGGAAGAAATTGGGAACAGCGATCCGCACAGTCGTTACGAGAAGGGCGCCGCATGGATGCGAACGAACATTCCGCCGGGACAGATCGTGTTCAATACCGATTGGGATGATTTCCCGCGACTCTTCTATTTCGATCCGACGCACTACTATGTGTCCGGACTGGATCCGAGTTATCTGTACGAGAAGAACCCGGACCTCTCGCGGCTATACGATCGGATCACGCTGGGACAGCAGGAGGATCCCGGGCCGTTGATTCGCGATCGTTTTGGCGCGCGGTATGTCTTTACCGACAATGGGCACCACGATTTTTCCGAGCAGGCGCGGCTGAGCGGGTGGTTTGATATCGTCTACGAGGATGTTGATTGCACAATACTGTATATTCGCGACGAGAAGGCCGCGCCGCTGGACGACCTGCTCGATCTTAACGATTCACCATGAAGACTAAATCGTTACTACTCCTGTTCGCACTGTTTCTGACTGCGTGCGGTCGTCCAGCGAATCAAACGGCGAATGAAACGCCGCTTCCGTCGCCGCTGCCGACGTCACAATCGACGCCGCTTAGTGATTTCGAGGAAGCGCTGCGCTTCGTGCGCAACGGACAGTTCACCTACATTTGGGTTTTTTCGCGCAAGGATGGCAAGCCATTCGACGCTAGCGACACTGTGATCCTGAAAGCGAAGGCGGCGCAAATAGTGGATTTCACTATGACAGATGACAAGAAAAAAGGCGTTGCCGGTAGCAACTTCCCGTTCGAGGACCAGAATCTCGTGGAGTTAAAAAAGCGGTACGTGATTGAGGACTATTCCGCCAGGTAAGCGTTCGATTCTCAGGGTTTTAGAACAACTTTCCCAAAGTGAGTTCGATTCTCAATTAGCTCATGCGCCTGACGCGCCTCGCTGAGCGGCAGCACGCGATCGACCACGCCGCGAAGCTTGCCCTGCTCGACAAACTTCATCGCTTCGAGCAACTCCGCTTTCGAACCCATAAACGAGCCGAGTATGTTGAGGTGCCGGTAGAAGACTTGCCGTAAATCGGTGTGCGCATCGTAGCCGCTGGTGGCACCGCACGTGACTAAACGTCCACCGGTCTTCAAGCTGCTGATCGATCCGGGCCACGTCGCTGCGCCGGTGTGTTCGACGACGATGTCGACGCCCTTGCGATCCGTCAGCTTGCGGATCTCTTTCGGCCAGTCGGCGTTTGTGTAATTGATCGTTTCGTCGGCGCCGAGCTCGCGCGCGAGTGCGAGTTTTTCGTCGGAGCTCGCCGTGGTGATCACGCGCGCACCATGGAGCTTCGCGACTTGTATCGCGATCGATCCGACACCGCTGCCCGCAGCGTGAACCAGGACAGTCTCGCCAGCTCGGACTTTCGCACGCGTCACCAGCATGTGCCACGCTGTGACTGTGACTAACGGCAGCGCCGCAGCTTGTTCCCAGTTGAGTTGCGCCGGTTTCGTAATGATGTTGACGCCCGGAACGGCGACGAGTTCCGCGTAACCGCCGTCGCGGCGGTAGCCGATGATGTCGTAATCGCGGCAGAAGTTGTCGTCGCCACTCAGGCACGCCTCGCAGTGTCCACACGAAACGCCCGGCTGGACCATAACCTCGTCGCCAAATTTCACCCACGTAACGAGCTCGCCAACTTCCTTCACCACGCCGGCAATATCATTCCCGAGAATATGCGGCATCGGGATCTCGATTCCGGGCAAACCTTTCCGCGCCCAGATGTCGAGATGGTTCAGCGCGCACGCCTTCACGGCGACCAACACCTCGTTGGCGCGGATCTGCGGCTCCGGAACGTCCGTGTACTCGAGGACCTCCGGCCCACCATGTTGTCTAAAGATGACGGCTTTCATTTAGTTCGCACCAACCGCTTCAGGCTTTTCGGCGGCTTGTTCGCGGGCGTGGTAGGAGGAGCGTGTCAGCGGGCTGGATTCGACGTGATGAAAGCCGAGGTCCATGCCGATCCCGCGCCATTTGGCGAACTCCGCGGGTGTGACGTAGCGCTCGACGGGCAATCGACGCGCATGAGGCTGGAGGTACTGACCGATGGTCATGATGTCGCAGGACACCGATCGCAGGTCCTTCATGAGTGCGACGACTTCTTCGAACGTTTCACCAAGGCCCACCATGATTCCGCTCTTCGTCAACATGCCGCGACCTTCGCGATCGCGTCTCGCCGCGGCACGTTCGAGTAGCGTTAGAGACTGCTGGTACACCGCATCGGGTCTGACGCGGCGGTACAGTCGCGCAATCGTTTCCGTGTTGTGGTTCAAAACATCGGGTTGTGCATCGAGCACCGCGTTGAGTGCTGCTTCGTCTCCATTGAAGTCCGGAATCAGAACTTCGATCTTGCATTCGGGATTCAGCGCGCGAACCTGACGAATCGTTTCGGCCCAATGGGCGGCGCCGCCGTCCGCCAGATCGTCACGATTAACTGACGTGATCACGGCGTGCGCGAGATTCAAATGGCCCACGGCTTCGGCAACGTGCCTCGGCTCTTCGGGGTCAAGACTGCCGGGCTGACCTTTTCCGACTGCACAGAAACCGCAGTGGCGCGTGCAGATGTCCCCGCCGAGCATGAACGTCGCCGTCCGGTCAGACCAGCACTCAAAAATGTTCGGACAACGCGCTTCCTGACAAACGGTGTGGAGATTCAGGCCCTCGATCAATTCGAGCACCTTGTTCTGATTGGCGGGATCGCCGAGCCGGATGCGCAGCCATTCCGGTTTGGGTTGACGAACCTTCTGATTGTTACTGATTACGCGTAATTCTCGAGCCATTGACTAAACCTTAGCACGACCTACAGCAGTTTCACGAGCAGCTCCGGATCGATGTTTCCGCCTGACAAAACCACCCCGACACGCTTTACATCCGCGGGCAGTTTTTGGAACATGACAGCCGCCGCAGCCGTGGCGCCGGAGGTCTCCACCAGCAGTTTCATGCGGAACAGCATGAAGCGAAGCGTCAGGATGATCTCGTCGTCTGACACGGTGAGCACGTCGTCGGCGAGCTGTTGGATTATCGGGAACGTGAGTCTCCCGGGGATTTGGACGCGCAGACCGTCGGCGATTGTCGAGGGCGGAGGAATCGTAACGCGCTCGCCTTTTCGCAATGACTGGCGAGTGTCGTCGGCGTCTTCAGGTTCGACCGGGTAGCAGCGAATGCTCGGGTTCGCGGCTTTTGCGGCCGTCGCGACGCCCGCGAATAGTCCGCCACCGCTGCAAGGCGTGAGCACGCAATCAAGATCGGGGACGTCTTCCAGTAATTCGAGCCCGCACGTCGCCTGGCCGGCAAGAATAAATTCGTCGTCGTACGGTGGGACCATCACAAGTCGTTCACGTTCGGCGAGATCGAGCGCGAATGCTTCGCGGTCCTGTTTCAAACGATCATAAAAAACGACCTCCGCGCCGTATTCGCGCGTGGCCGCGACTTTCGCCTGCGGCGCATCCGTCGGCATGGCAATCAACGCGCGAACGCCTGCTTCACGACCGGCGAGTGCGACCGCCTGTGCATGATTCCCTGACGAAAAGGCCACGATGCCGCGTTGCTTCTCGTCTTCCGTCAGTGATTGGATCTTGTTCGTCGCACCGCGAATTTTGAATGCGCCTGCCCGCTGCAAGTTCTCGCATTTGAAGAACACTTCTTTGCCCGCCGCTTCATTGAACTGCCGCGACGTCATTACCGGGGTGCGATGAATGCGAGACGCGATGCGTTCGCGCGCCGCCTGGATCGTTTCAATGTTAAGCATATATAGCGGTACTATTTCCTTCTGTCTTTTGTCCTTGTGTCTTTTGTGCCTCTTTGTGGCTAAGACTGTATTCAAACACCTCGGCGAAGTGGACCACGAGACGGTCTTCGACGACGCTGAGCGGCGTCTCGTCGCCCGTCAGTTCTTCGATGGAAGTAACCGGTTCGCCTTCGCAGGCAATGATGAGATTGAAGTAGCTGAGATCCGTATTGACGTTCAAGGCAAAGCCGTGCGTCGTGACCCAACGCGCGATGTGGACCCCAATTGCCGCCACTTTGCCGCGAGCTGTGTGCACGCCGGTTAGACCTTCGATACGAAAAGCTTCAACACGAAAGTCGGCGAGCGTGCGAATCAACACTTCTTCAAGGTCGCGCACGTAGCGATGCACGTCTTCGCGATCGGGGCTGAGATTGATAATCGGATAACCGACAACCTGGCCGAGCCCGTGGTAAGTCACTTTTCCGCCACGATTCGTTTCGAACAGCGTCACGTTTCGCGCTTTGAGTTCGTCCTCGTCAAGCAGAATGGCGGAACTGTCGCCGCGGCGGCCGATGGTGAGCGTATGCGGATGTTCGAGCAGCAACAGCGTGTCGGCCTGGGCGCCGGTTTTGACCGCAATTTCGTTCGTTTTCTGGACTGTCAGGGCCGACTCGTAGTCCACGAGTCCTAATCTTTGGACCAGAAGCTTTCTTTCTTTCATCATGCAACCAGGCTGTGGACTTTGGCGTCATTCTATCAGCCGCATTAGTCTTTGGTACAATCCGGTCATCCCCACATTAATCGTGTTTAGAGGAGAAAACGTTTTGAAACTCATCGCCATAGCTGTACTGACCACTATCTTAGTTATTCCGGGCGGCGCCCTGGGCCAGACTCGAAAGCGCTCGACTTCGCCGAAACCAAGGACCGCGACTGCGACGGCGCAAAACACGGCGCAAGTACGCACGCAGGGAGCGACACGCGTCGCCGACCAGATCAAGCTCTTGACCAAATTTACTTACCTGCTGGGGGGTATCAATAGCAGCATCGCGGCAGCCGATGAGGAGATACGGCGTAACCAGTCGTCACCGGCGGTGGTTCAGAGTAATCAGCAAAGTAAAGCCAGGGTGAAATCGAGCATTCAGGGGTTTCGCGAGGGCTTGGATAAGCTTGAGATCGACTTCCGCGCGACGCCGGAGTTGCAACCGTACTACATCAAGCTCGCCGGCGTAGCTGCCGGAGCCGCGTCTGCGGAAGAAAAGGCTGCGGCGAACCAGTTTGATGAAGCAGGTCGGTTGTTACTGAACGTCATTAATCGGCTGGCTGACGTGTTGGTCGTGATGAGGCAGTAGGAGTATCAATCTTGCTGTTTCTTCGGATAGTAACCCTGGCGCGCCCTCACCTTCACATCAGCTCGCGTAGGCACAGTCACGCGTATGCGTCGAAACTGCGTAGGCGGGGCTTCGTTGTTGGCGTAGTACTGAATCAGGTACTGCCCGCGTAACTCAGCGGCAATGCGGTTGAATATCGCGGTGAGATCCGCGTCGACTTCGGGTACGAATGTGTTACCGCCGGTCGAGTCAGCGAGCCTTTGCATGCCTTCGTGACCCCGCCGGGTGATGACGTTCAGATACATCGTGTTTCCCGCCGGATTGATCGCGTAGAACACGGCGTCGGCTCGTTGCAGGTTGCGCTCAACTTCAGCGAGCGCACGCGCGTTGACGCGATCCTTCACTTCCGGCGACACTGACATTTGCTCTTCGAACGTTGTTCCAATCGCCTTCTTAATTACTTCACTGAAGTTGTCAGCTCCGTCGGAGATCACAACGATAACTCGCCGGTGTCGAGAGGGTGTCTTTTCGAGATACTGGGCCGCCTGAACGACGCTGTCGTAAAAGGCAGTTGGTCCCTTGTCCGCAGCGGGACTGAAGCCAAGCAGCGCGTTCGCGGCGGCGTCAGCCGTCGTGCTCACCTGTTTGAGAACCGGAACGCGATCGATTAAGAACAGCGATGCGCGATCGTCTTTCTTGAGTACCTGCCTGAGAAAACCAGCCGCCGCTGTCTTCTCAAACTCGAACCGCGTATTGGTGCTGCCGGAAACATCGACGAGCAGCGCGATCTCGAGAGGCACTTGCTCAGGGTCGCCCATCTCAGCGATCTCTTGCGCTTTGCCTTCTTCTTCGAGACGAAAGTCGGTCTTTCCGAGTCCCTGGACCGCCTGTCCGTTACGATCGACCACGGACACCGGCACCATTATCAGATTCGAAGTGGTGCGGATGACGTCGATCACTTCCTTCTCAGGAGGTGTGGGCGTCGGAGTCGGTTTGGCTTTCCAGAGAGGCGGTGGGGGCGGCAGGTCTTTTACCCGCTTCTGCGAATGGACCACCGCGATCGGTACAGACAGAAAAACGGCCAGCACTCCAACCAGGAATGCCGGCCGCAAATGTCTTTTTTCAACCCCCAACATCATCTCTGACACCTTCGAGTCCGTGCATCATGCCGCATTTTTGCGGCGTGAATGTTTGCTTATCCTACCGTTTTTGTGACGGCATGATCCAACTGACTCTTTGGTGCCATCAAGCGGACGCGGAGTTGCACCGAAGATGCAACTCCGCGAACCAGCTTAGTTACCCGAACCCGAAGTACCCGGATTCATCGTCGGCGCTGGGGCCGTGATGCCCTTGTTGACAAGGAGCTTGATTTCAACGCGTCGATTCTGAGCACGGCCGTCACGGGTTTCGTTCTCCGCAATCGGATTGATTTCACCGTAGCCGTACGGCGTCACAATGCGACGCAGCGGAATGTTGTGGCTCTCGACCAGGTAACGAATGACGGCATCAGCGCGACGTTGACTCAACGCGCGATTGAGCGCCACCGAACCTCTCGAGTCCGCAAAACCCGAAACCTCGAGCACGTACGCTTTGGAGTTCATCGCCTTGCTGGCAATGTCGTCCAACGTCGTCTTCGATTCCGGCGACAGGACTGCGCTACCGGACTTGAAGTTCACGGCGGCAGTTGACTGCGGCGCGTAATCGTCCAAAGCCGAGATGCGCTCGTTCGTAGCTGTTACACCAGCGACAGCGGCATCAGCGGTTGCTTGCGCTGCTTTCGCACCACCGCGAGCGGCGTTCGAAACAGCAGCGAGTTCATCCAACTGGCCCGACAAACGTTGAGCGTTGGCTTCGACCTGGCTGAGTTTGGTTTCAGTATCCGAGGCTCGCTCTTCGAGCGGCGCAGCGCGTGACTCAACGGCGCGCGCAACGCGCATGTCTGATTCATTGAACCGGATCTTCTCGGCTGCCAGTTCACCCTGACCATTTCCACGGCCTTCAACTTCAACGTTCAAGCCGCGAAGAATGCTGGTTTGTGCATAGTTGTCGCCACTACGCAGGAACCCACCTTTAGTCTTCACGCTGGTCTTGTCGTCCAGGCGCACAACCGTATCCACGCCATTCATGTCACGCACAGTGAACGTATCCGAGTCACGCCGGGTGACTACACCTTTGAGTTTCATTTTCTGACCGCTGGTCACGCTGCGTGAGCCGGCGGGGGTGGTTGTATCTTGAGCCAGGATTGGGGAGGCTGAGAAGACTAACAGGCAGGTAGTAAGCACTGCCGGGGCAAACATTTTATGTTTAGTGAATACCATCGATTTATCTCCTTAGAAGCTAGTAACCATTTGAACGCGTGCCTTACCACGCGTTCGTCTCTCTCTCTAACACGGCGAGTTGTCGCCTCGCCTCCCGCTAACCAAATTTTGCGGATGACATCTCTTAAACTTCAATGGGGAGCAAGTCAATAGCCTTCGCCATTCTTCATCGAATCACCACTGTATCGCAATAACCCGAGCATTGTGAACAAAAAAAGCGGTAACGATTGTTGTGAGATCGTTACCGCCGCGTGTAAATTCTGCTGCGAACGTTGTCGCATTTGCTCACTCTTAGAGCGAAAAATCTCCTTCTTCCAACTGGTCCTTGACGAACGCGAGAAAGCGTTCCGCGTCCGCACCGTCGATTACGCGATGATCGAAACTCAGCGCGAAATAGGCCATCCAGCGTATCGCGAGAAAGTCGTCGCCGTCAGTTGAAGTCATCACCTTGGGCCGTTTTTCTATCTTGCCGACGCCGAGAATCGCGAGTTGTGGCTGGTTGATGATTGGAGTGCCGAATAGACCACCAAACACGCCTGGGTTGGTGATGGTAAACGTGCCGCCGGTCACTTCATCGGGCTTGAGCTGCTTGGTCCGGGCGCGGTCGGCAAGGTCGTTTGCCGCACGGGCCAACCCGGAGATGCTCAAGTCGTCCGCGCGTTTTATCACTGGAACGATCAAGCCCCAGTCGAGGGCCACAGCCATGCCGAGGTTGATGTCCTGCTTGTAGATGATCTGGTCGCCGCTGACCTGCGCATTGAAGATCGGGAACTTGCGGAGGGCCTTGTTTATGACCTCGAAAATGAAGGGCATGAACGTGAGTTTGGTGGCGGTGCGCTGGTAGAACTCGTCGCGGTGCCGTTCGCGGAGTTTGGCGACACGCGTCATGTCGATCTCGTAGACCGTGGTTACGTGGGCCGACGTGCGCCGAGACAGGACCATGTGCTCCGCGATCTTCTTGCGCATCACGCTCATCGCCTCGACGCGGTCGCCGACCGCGGGAGTCGATGTCTGCTGCACCTGCGCGGGCGCGAGTCGTGGTTCGGGTTCAGCCGGGCGCGCGGTGGCAGGTTTTGCGCTGCTACCCGATTCTATGAAGCTCAGAATGTCGTTCTTGGTGACGCGGCCGCTCATGCCTGTGCCTTCGAGCCGCGAGATGTCGACGTTGTGTTCCTGGGCGATCTTTCGGACCAGTGGACTCGACTTCGTGCGACGCAGATCGGCCGCGGTGGCTTCTGCTGCTGAAGCTGGTGCTGGTGTCGGCGGCGGAGGTGGTGCTGGTTTTGTCGGCGGTGCCGGTGGTGGCGGCGGCGCCGTTTACGTTACAACTGGCGGTGGCGGGGCGGGCGGTGGCGGTGCTGGCGTCGGTTTCGTTTCAACCGGCGGTGGCGGCGCAGGTGCTGCTTCAACCACCGATGTCGCGGCTCCGGATTGATTGCCGTCCAACACAGCCACGACAGTGTTCACTTCGACTGTGTCGCCTTCCTTAAATCGAACCTCGGTCAGCGTCCCAGCCGCGGGAGACGGAATCTCCGCGTCAACCTTGTCGGTCGAGATCTCAAACAACGGCTCATCACGATCGACGTGCTCGCCGACGTTCTTCAACCACTTCGTTATCGTCCCCTCCGCGATGGACTCACCCATCTGCGGCATAACCACTTCAGTACTCATCGTTTCTCCCTCTGAGATCTCAGATCTCAGATCTCCGATCTCAGTAGGCCGCGAGCTTTCGTGCGGCGTCAACCACGTCTTTGATTTGCGGTAAGTAGTAGTCTTCGAGCGGCGGCGAATATGGCACCGGCGTGTCGATCGACGCGACACGGAGGACGGGCGCGTCCAGCCATTCGAACGCTTCCTCGGCGAGAATCGCCGCGATCTCTCCACCGATACCACCGGTCCGCGACGCTTCGTGCAACACGATCGCCTTGTTCGTCTTCATCACGCTCGCGAGAATGCCCGGACGATCGAGCGGCGCCAACGTCCGCAAGTCTATTACCTCGACGTCCAAACCTTCTTTTTCGAGTTCCTCGGCCGCGTCGAGCGCCGTCAACACCATTGCTCCGAACGTGATGATCGAAAGGTCGCGTCCAGCCCGGGCCACGCGTGACTTTCCAATCTCGACGATGTAATCGTCCGACGGCAACTCCTCGCGCAGACGCGGCAGGCGATAGAGCTTCTTGTGCTCGAAAAAGAGCACCGGATCGGGATCACGAATCGCCGCCTTAATCAAACCCTTCGCATCGTACGCGGTCGATGGTTCGACAATCTTCAGTCCCGCCGTGTTGAGAAAAAACGCCTCCGCATTCAGCGAGTGAAACGGACCTGAGCGCACGCCCGAACCGCATGGCCCACGAAACACGACGGGCAGAGACGCGCCCCAGCGATAACGACACTTTGCAGCGTAGTTCGTAAGCAGATCGAAACCGGCGGAAATGAAATCGATAAACTGAAACTCCGCGATCGGGCGCATCCCCATCAACGCGGCGCCGCATGCTGCGCCGACGATCGCGCCTTCGGAGATCGGCGTATCGATCACTCGTTCTTTGCCAAACTCGTCGATCAGCCCATCGGTGACTTTGAACGCGCCGCCATAGGCGCCGACGTCTTCGCCGATGACGAACGTTTCGGGATCGCGTTCCATTTCTTCCCAGATACCCTGGCGAATCGCTTCGACAAGCGTGGCCTGACCTCCACGTTCAGGCCGCGCTGATTTGTGTTCTTTTTTGACGGCTGTTGACATGTTAGATACTCAGACTGACCCGCCTGATTTGCGACGTTGGATTGTCCCACGAAACAAGTCTTTCGCTTACGGGATCTACATATACACGGAGCGCCTGCATCGGCATTGCCCCCAACAGGACCACCGACGTATCTGGCATCAAAACAGCTTTTACAGTTGTGGTTCGGTTTTCGAACCGAATGTGAACAGGACCCACCATGTCGACACGAATCCTTCTTTCGTCAGCCAGGGTGACCTGGTTTTTCTCAAGCGCGAACAAACCGAGCTGGTTCCTGATCTCTTCATTCAAAACGAGGTCGTAAGCTCCGGTATCTACGAGCGCCCGGCAATTAACACGGCGTATCTTTTCTTCCGGCAAGTAGCCGTGTCGATGCAGTGTCAGGTCATCTTCGTTTGTGAGGTCAATTTCCGCATAAACTAATCCCATCTCTTTTCCTCCGGTAAGTGAGGTACCTTTGGTACGACTATATTTGTAGTTCCAGTTTGCTGGTATAACACTCATAGTTACGCCTCCAAAACTCCGGGCCGGAACGCCGGCGGCACCACGTCGTTATCAAAAACTCCGTAAGCCGCCTGCTGGCCCTCGGGCAGTGGTGAAGACTCGGCCCAGGCGCAGTCCTCGTCAATCTCGCGGAGAACGCCCGCAACGATCTCCTCGAGTTGTTCCTTGGTCGCCAAATTACATTCCAGTAAATAACGTTCAAAACGATCGATCGGATCGTTGTGCGTTTCCCACCATTCGATCTCACCCTCTGCGACGTAGCGCTGATCGTCGTGCTCTGCGTGACCTTTCCGACGATATGTCTTCGCTTCGATCAGCACTGCACCCCCACCGCGACGCGCGTAATCGGCCGCATGCTTCGTCACTTCATAACACGCCACGACGTCGTTACCATCGACGATGTGCGCCGGAATGCCGTAACCCGCTGCCTTCTCGGCAAGATCGCGAACCGCGGTTTGTTGACTCGTCGGAGTGGAATACGCGTAGTGATTGTGTTCGGCGACGACGATCAGCGGCAAACGCTGAACAGCCGCGAAGTTGAGTCCTTCGTGAAACGCGCCCGTGCTCATGCCGCCGTCGCCGATGTATGCGATAGCGACAATCTTCTTTTGTTTGAACCGAGCGCCGAGGAGGATGCCAGTCATCACGGGAATCATGTCGCCGAGGTGAGAAATCGGACCGATGAAGCCGCGTTCCATGTC